>CAYJUP010000044.1:6995-12042 GCA_964373365.1 uncultured Nitrospiraceae bacterium | reverse complement strand
GCCCGCCCACAGAACGGAAGGCGCGGACCGGGCTGTTGACGCCGCCGGGGATGTACCGGAGCGCTTCGGCGAAGAGTTTTTTTGAGCGCGTCGTCTTCATGTGGAAGGATCTCTGACCGCAAAAGCGGTGCACCCTATCACGCGGTGCCTTTTAACGTCAACGCGTAGGCCAAGCGAGAAGGCTGCTGCAGGCTGGACTCTTTCAGATACATGGAAGACAGCCTTTTACGCTTTTCACGGCGCAACGAATACCGCACCCAGTGCCGGGCTCAGGCCGCAGACTCAACCACCAGGCGATGTTCCAGAGGTGCTGAGGAGAGCGACAGAACGAGAGGCACAGGCGACGGAGTCGCACACCGAGCAACAACATCCGTTCTGGCAATGATTCAGGAATGGAATGGGGATTGAATCTCCATCTGTTGTGCTATGGGAGCTCGCTTCCGTGCATCCTGGCGAAGACCTCCCAATCAAACTGCTTGGGTGCGACCGCATGGAGCGGGATGGTCTCAATGGTTCCTGGCTCGCGGTACGCCAACATGCACCCGACGACATTCTCTGGTTGTTCGACCAAACGGCGGATGACCTCGTACGCCAGGTGCTGCGCGATGGCTTTGTCTTCCGGTGTCGGGGGAGCGCCCCTCAGCGTATGGCCCAGAATCGTGGCTTTGCTCGCCAGCGTGAGAGGATAGTGGCCAGGTCTCGCCTGGCGCTGCGGCCACTGCGCAATCGCGCCGGCGACATAGTCCACGAGACCGTGGACGCCCCCCTCGTGGTGATGGCGGTGGGGAGTCCGTTCCGCCACCACAAACAAATGGCTCTTGTTCGGCACCCCCAACGTCCGCTTCAGCGTGCCAAGGATGATCTCGTCGATATACGCATCAGGATCGGGATGTTCGTTGACCAGCACTCCCTCGGCCCTCGCTTGATAGGCACACGCCAAGGCCAGGTGGCCCGATCCCGCGCCCATCACCTCGACAAAAAAGACACTGCCCATGGCCGCGCTGGTGGCCTTGAGCGACTCGATCGATTGATTGGCAAGCGCCACGGCCGAATGGAAACCGAGCGACGTCGTGCCCGCGATATTGTTGTCGATCGTGCCGGGTATCCCCGCGACCTGAACACCGAAACTCTCGTAGATCGCGCGCGCGCCTCGAAGGCTGCCGTCGCCTCCTAAGACGACCAGTGCGCCGTCGTGCATATAGGGCCCGAGATGGCGCATCGCGGCCTGCTGAACGTGCTCATCCTTGAAATCTTCGAAGCGGCTGCTTCCGATCGGGCTGCTCGCAAGGCTACTCATTCCTCGCGTAGCCTGCTCGGTCACCGCTTCGATCCAATTGTTCGCAAGTCCTAAGAATCCGTGACGGACGAAAAACACCTCGAGGCCCAACCGGTTTCCTGTCACGCGCAGTTCCTTCAATGCGGCGCCGGCACCGGCGAAATCCCCACCCGACACCAAGGCGACGATCCGCTTGATTTGTCGAGGCTTCAGCGTGACCAGGCCCCTCCGTTCCCGTTCCACCGTGACCCAGGCGTCGCGCTCGGCCCGTTCCCGCTCTGACAGCCCCACCGCAGTGGAGTACCCAGACAATCGACCGTTTTCGAAGGTGAGGAGGACCACGTTATCCTGGCCCTCCTTGTATTCTCCAAACTCGGTGAACGCTTCGCGGAAAGGCCGAGGGTCGAGATACACCATGAGCGCCCGCAGGGTTGAGCTGTGGGTGTACAAGCAGGCGACCTTCCCTTGATGCAACCGCCCCAATCGGTGGAGACCGTCAACGACATCGACATAGTGATCAAAGAATGAGTGACCGCCAGGATAGCTGTACAAGGGATGTTTAATGAGCCGCTTGGCCGTCTTCACGTCCACCCCGAACGCGTTGGCCGCTTCCTCGGCTTCGGCCTTCTTCTCCAAGCCTGTGGTCCATCCAAAGTCTTGAGATTCCAACGTGGGCTCGACCATCGCCCGCGTGGCCTCGGCGCCTTCAGCACGTGCCGGACCAAGCGCCGCAACCACCCGCTCACACAACTGGCTCGTATTCGGACTACGGCTCACGAGATGGAGGAAGGTCCGCGGATCCAGGTAGTTGTGAAGATGGAGAAAGTCCAGTTGCTGTCCAACCACGCCGAGCATCCGTGCGAGCGCTGCGCCGACTGCGTCGGCCTTGGGAATGCCCCGTTCGGTATCCAGAACATTGGCCAGCCGGCGCCCGACCCGATAGGTTCCACTCTCCACACGTGAGGCCCCGTGACGCATCGTAAATAGGAGGGTCCGACCCGTCAAATCGCGAGGCAATAACCAGAAGCGATCATCGCCAAGGTCCAAGACGATGCGCCCCTCCGCCAGTTGCGGCGTCAGGTGCGCCCGCGGCACGATCGCCACCGGGCGACAGTGGGTCGGCTTCTGCACCGACCCGATCGGCGCACGGAATAACGGGGACAGCTCCCCTTCGGCAAGGAGTCGGTTCCAGCCGGCAAAAAACACCAGTTCGTCTCCCCCGCATGCTTCGTCTATCACGGCTCTCCGCGCCATCCGGTATCCCTCGGCCTCTGGAAATCCGCTCTGAGCGCGCTGGACAAACGCCCGGATCTTCTCCATCGCTTCTTGGGTTCGCCGCGTTCGATCGGGCAGGAGAGGAGGGATCGGCGGCAACACGACCCCCTCAACCGGCGGGCGGCGCGCAAGAACCTCCCCGTACGCCAGCAGACCTTCTACTGTCACAAAATCTAACTTCTCAATTTCGGACTCCATTCTTCTCTCCTCGGGTGACCGGAAGCCCTGTTACGATCCCATTTGTATACCAGACCTATGGGAGGTCCTCAATATGACTCGGTCAGGATACACGATGTTACCCGCCCCGCTTGCAATGCGTAGCGCAGCTCTGGCCATCCCCTCCTGAACGCACTGCCCACCTCACGTGCAGGAAATGATGACGCAGGCTTTGCGGCGGCGGCGGCCGTTTGTTAGAATGCCGGCAACGGGTTGCAGGTTAGAGGCGTGGGGCAATGGGCTATAGGTTGAATCATCTTCCCTGTTGCGGCTAACCCCTCGCCTTTTACTTTTCCTCTAGCCCATCGCCTATAGCCTCGTGCCTTTGTCAACATATATGCGAAAAGCGAAAATCGTGTGTACGATCGGTCCTGCGAGTGATTCCCTGGAGGTCCTGGACCGTCTCATCGAGAGCGGCATGGACGCGGCTCGGTTGAACTTCTCTCACGGCTCACAAGAATCGCACGGACGCGCGGTCAAAGCCATCCGTGAGGCGGCCGGCCGACGGCGCGCGGCGGTGGCGATTATCCAGGATCTCCAAGGGCCGCGGATCCGAGTCGGGATGCTTCCTGCGGATGGGCTCGAGGTCTTCACTGGTCAAGGTGTGAGATTGCTCTCGGGCCAGTCGCAGTCTCGGGCTCAGGCGGCCGCCGACGAAGTTCCCGTCACCTATGCTCACTTGGCGCAGGATGTCCAGCCCGGCGCCCGCATTCTGATTGACGACGGACTTATTGAGCTGGCGGTCGCTCGGATCAGCGGCAGTATGGTGGAGTGCACCGTGGTCACCGGGGGCCGCATCACTTCCCAGAAGGGGATCAACCTGCCTGGCACGAAGGTCAGCGCGCCCACGCTGACCGACAAGGACAGGGAAGACCTGCGGTTCGGCATCGCGCAGGGAGTGGATTACGTGGCCCTCTCGTTCGTCAGGGGACCGGATGACGTCGTAGCCGCCAAGAAGCTGATCACCGAGTGCGGCGGCGATGTGCCGGTCATCGCCAAAATCGAGCGGCTTGAGGCGGTCGCCTGTCTGGAGTCGCTCCTCGAGGAGGCGGACGGCATCATGATTGCTCGCGGTGATCTGGGCGTCGAAATGGGCCCCGAGGCGGTGCCGGTCTTACAAAAGCGGATCATCGCGAAAGCAAACCACCGCCGGCGTCTCGTGATCACTGCGACGCAGATGCTGGAGTCCATGACCCAGCACCCTCGTCCGACGAGGGCGGAAGCCTCGGACGTGGCCAACGCGGTGTTCGATGGCACCGACGCGGTGATGCTCTCGGCCGAGACGGCCGTGGGGCAATATCCGGTCGAAACGGTCCGTGTCATGGATCGTATTGTACGGGCAGCGGAGGAAGGGACTGAGCCTGGCTTCGTACGTCGGTCCGATGCCGAACGCGGTGCGGTCTCATTCCCGGAGGCCATTTGTGGCGCCGCCTCCAGAGCGGCCGCGTCAACTGATGCCGCCGCGATTGTGGCGTTCAGCGAGTCGGGGACGACCGCGCGGTTGATGTCGAAGCAGCGCCCGACCGCTCCGATCTTTGCGCTGACTCCGTTTGAACCGGTCCGGCAAAGGATGGCGCTCTACTGGGGAGTGATTCCCCACACAATGCCGCAGATCATGCAGACCGATGAGCGCGTGCGCGAGGCGGAACGCCGCTTAAAGGCGGAGGCGCTCGTGGCGACGGGACAGCGGATTGTGATCCTGTCGGGAACCGAGATAAGCCGTCCCGGGGGAACCAACTTGATGAAGCTGCATCAGATAGCCTAATGCGAGGAATGCTCTTGACGAGACCGTCGCGTTCCCTGGCGATCGCTCTGTTCCTGCTCGTCTTGCCCACTGATGGGCCGGCGCAGACGGGTGCGCTCAATAAAGACCCCACCGACGTGCTGAAAAAATACCTCACGCTGGACCGACATGGCGCCCGCCTGGAGGCCATGTCCTGGGAGACGGTCAAGCCCTATATCAATTGGAAGGAGGAGCCGGCCTGGGGACACGTGGTGGTGATCACCGACTTCGAGGTGCTGGACGACATCAAGCAGTGGGAGATCTTCGGCAATCTGGACGTGGTGATCCCGGTCAAGTTCCGGGTCCTGGGCTCGATGTATTGGGAGACCGCGGGGTTTTTGCCGGATGCGAAAGTGGAAGAAATCCGGTTTCGGGTGAAAGGGGTGCTAGACCGTTGGCGCATCATAGAGCCGATCTTGCCCCCTCATGTCGGCCAGAAGCGGATGATCGGCTACGTGCGGCAGGCCATGCTGCAGGAGACCGATCCGTCCCGCCTG
>CAYJUP010000044.1:0-6895 GCA_964373365.1 uncultured Nitrospiraceae bacterium | reverse complement strand
AAGGGGAGAGGAGTAAGGAGCTGGAACAGAAAATGGTGCGCGGGGGTTCGGGCAGAGTTCCATCCAGGGTTCCGATTGATCTGTTGATCTTTGACCTGGATGGCACGCTCATTGAGTCCAAATGGGATATCGCCGTGGCGGTTAACCTGACGTTGGCCGATCTGGACCTCCCGCTGCGCACGCAGGAAGAGATCTTCGGCTTTGTCGGCGGCGGCATCAAGCGGCTGCTCCGCCTCGCGGTCGGCGAAGAGAACCACTCGCGCTATGAGGAAGCGTTGCGGGTCTTCCGAGGGCATTATCTGGCCCACTGCCTGGACCGCACGCAGTTCTACCCCGGCGTCGAACGTGTCCTGATCCATTTTGCCGACAAGCACAAGGCCATCGCCACAAACAAGTCGTTGGAATACACGACGAAGATCCTTGATGGGCTAGGCCCCCACCACTTTTCGTATGTTGTCGGAGGCGACGATGGGTACGGCCTTAAGCCGGAACCCGGCATGCTCCTCAAGGTGATGGAGGCGTTGAATGTCACGAAGGACCGGACGGTCTTGATCGGCGACAGCACCAACGACATCAAGGGCGGACACAACGCCGGGATCAGGGTCTGCGCCGTGGGCTACGGCATGGGCAACCGCGAGAAGATGGCCGCCTGCCAGCCGGATTGGTTCATCGAGAAACCGGAAGAACTCATGGGGCTGTTCGCATAATGCCTCGGCGAATCATCCTTCTCAGCCTTGTCCTGCCGACTATTTTTATCATGGCCGTCGCCGACCTCACGACGGCTGCAACCGGCAGCGCGCACGCGCCGGGCGACGCGAATGCAAAGGGATTATCCGAACGCGTGATCGAGCACCGGTTGGCGAACGGGCTGACGGTCCTCCTGGTTGAGCGACACCAGAGCCCGGTGCTGTCCGTCAACCTTACCTTCGGGGTCGGCGGCGTGGACGAGCACACCGGGATAACGGGCGTCGCGCACCTGTACGAGCACATGGCATTCAAGGGGACACGGACGCTTGGAACGAAGGACTACGAGCGGGAGGGACCGCTGCTGCAGGAGTTGGATCGCATCAACGCCTCGATTGAGCATCTGCGTGCGTCCAACCAGGACGTGTCTTCCCCCGAGTCACCCGCGCTACAGCGGCTCCAGCAGGAGTTCAAAGAAGCGCAGAAACGCGCCGACGAGTGGGTGATCGGCAACGAGATGGCGCAGCTCTACAAGCGCCACGGGGCGGTCGGCCTGAACGCCTCCACGGGTAAAGATGTCACCCGGTACACCGTCAGCTTGCCCGCCAACCGGCTGCCGCTCTGGGCCTCGGTGGAAGCCGACCGGATGGCAAACCCGGTGCTGCGCGAGTTCTACAAGGAACGCGCCGTGGTGATGGAGGAGCGCCGACTTCGGACCGAGGACAACCCGAACGGCCTGTTGTACGAAGCGTTCGCGGCGGCGGCCTTCCAGGCCCACCCCTACGGCTTCCCGACCATCGGCTGGGCGTCGGACATTCTGTCACTCACCCCCTCCGCCACGGAACAGTTCTTCCACACCTACTATGGGCCGGCCAACGCTGTGGTGGCCATCGTGGGGGATCTCAAGCCGCCTGAGGCCATCGCCTTGATCGAGCGCACGTTCGGAAAGATCGCCGGGACTCCACTCCCGCCCCGCGTCGTGACCGTCGAGCCTCCCCAGCGAGGGGAGCGGCGCGTCGAGGTGGAGTTCGATGCCGAACCGAGCCTGCTGATCGGCTACCACAAGCCAGCGCTGGGCCACCCCGACGACTTCGTGTTTGACGTCCTCGACTCGGTGCTGTCTGAAGGTGTCACGTCGCGCCTGTACCATCAGTTGGTCCGGAAGAAACGCCTCGCCACCTCCATCGGGACCGACTCCAGCTCCCCAGGTGACCGTGGTCCGAACCTCTTCGTGGTCAGCGCCGTGCCGCTCGCGCCCCACACCACCGCGGAGTTGGAAGCGGCGATCTACGCCGAGATTGATCGGCTGACAACCGAGCCCGTCACGCCGATGGAATTAGAAAAGGTGCTGAACAATCTCGACGCGGGGCTGGTTCGGTCGCTCCGCTCCAACAGCGGGCTGGCCGCACAATTGGCTTATTTTCAGACCGTGGCCAAGGACTGGCGATATCTGCTCAAGGCGCGCGACCGGATCGCCGCCGTGACCCCGGCCGAGATTCAGCGGGTGGCGGCCCAATACTTGATCAAGTCCAACCGAACGGTGGCGACCCTGATACGCGCACCCAAAAAACAGTGATGAGTGATGAATGCAGAGTGATGAGTGAAGGAAACGGAGCGATCGATATGCGAGGATGGTTGACAGTGAGTACGGTGATGCGGGAACACAGGAGATCGTCCGCTCCCCATTCATTATTCATCACTCATCACTCATCACTCATCGCTAAGGCGTGTCTCGCGCTCGCCCTCGCCGCGATGTGGGGCTGTGCATCGGTCTCCGCTCCTGCCTCACCGAACCAGACCAACCAGATAAACCAAACAAACCAGACAAACCTTTTTGCGCTGGGCGATCCCCGCCAGATGAAATTCGATCCGGTGTCGTTCACACCGCCGGAACCGGAGCGGCTGGTGCTCGAGAACGGCCTGGTGGTGTACCTGCTGGAGGATCACGAGCTGCCCCTGGTCACGATCACTGCAACGATCCGGGCAGGGGGTTGGCTGGATCCCTCCGATAAAGTCGGGCTGGCCGCCATCGCCGGCACGACGTTGCGGACGGGGGGGACCCGCCGCATGACCGCCGCCGAAGTGGACCAGGAGCTGGAGCAACTGGCCGCGCAGCTTTCGGTCGGGATCGGGACCGAGTCCGGCTCCGCCATGCTGGACGTGCTCAAGAAGGACCTCAATCGGGGGCTCCGGATTTTCGCCGATATCCTCAGGACCCCGGCCTTCGATCCGGCGCGCGTCGAGCTGGCGAAACTCCAGGCGATCGAGGCGATCCGCCGGCGCCAGGACTTTCCGCAATCCATCGCGGGGCGCGAGTTTGCGAAGCTGCTCTACGGGCCGACACATCCGTTCGCGAGAGAAAACTCGGTGGAATCGGTCTCACGGATCACGCGCGACGACCTGCTGGCCTTCCACGCCCGCACGTTCCATCCCAACGGGATCATCCTCGGCGTGACGGGGGACTTTGAGAAGGCGTCGATGCTGGCCGCGCTGCGCGAGGTCTTCGGCGACTGGCCCAAGGGAGAAGTCCAGCCGATCGTTCTGCCACCCGTGGAGGCGCCAGGAGCCGATGACGGCCGAGATCAGAAAAAAATTGTGCGGTTTATCGGCAAGGGCACGTCGCAGACGCACCTCCGGGCCGGACACCTGTCGGTGAAGGAGAATGATCCGGACTATCCGACCCTGGCGCTGCTGAACGATATCCTGGGCGGCAGCTCGTTCAGGAGCCGGCTTTTCCAGGATGTGCGCACGAAGCAGGGACTGGCCTACTCGGTGGGCAGCGCCCTGCGGGCCGGCGTGCGCGAGCAGGGCGTCTGGCTGGTGCGCGCCGAGACCAAGCTCGCCTCGACGCAGGAGGTGATCAGCCGGGTGCTCGCCAACCTGGAACGCCTCCGCAAAGAGCCGGTCACGGATGCCGAGCTGGACGAAGCGAAAGAGGCGTTCGTCAACTCGTTCGTGTTCTCCTTCACCAGCCCGTCCAGCATCGTCAGCCGCCTGATCGGGTTGGAGTACGACGGCCTGCCCAAGGACTTTCTCCAACAGCTCCGCGACAAGGTGGTGACGCTGACGAAGGAGGAGTTGTTGCGGGCCGCCCGCACGCATCTCCATCCCGAGCGGCTCAGGATTTTGGCGGTCGGCCCCGCCGAAGCCCTGCCCCAGGTCTTGTCCGGCTTCGGAGAGGTGAAGGAGATCAAGCTGCCGCCCGAGGGATAAGGGAGATATGCCTCGGCTGGCGAAGGGTGGAAAGGTCGGGGCGGCCAAGCTAATCCCCCGTGCTCACGCATCGCGCACTTCACAGGACACTCGATTCCAATTGCTGGCGCCGACGTTCCAGACAACGACCGACACCAAGGTTTTAAAAAAATCGTGGAAGACATTCGCTGGATACTCAATCAGTAACCTGAAGATTGTTTGTGTTCGGTTATTACCTCTGATTATTGGTTTTCAAAGGTGTGCTAGAATCCTCAGGCGAGGAGGATGAAATGAGTCCTGAAGTTAAAAAATTGCTCACCGATGCGTTGCAACTTCCCCCAGAGGCCCGGTCGGAACTGGCAGCGGAGTTGATCGACAGCCTAGATCAGGAAGTGGATGAGGATGCTGAGGGGGCGTGGAGTGCCGAAATTGCCCGTCGCGTGGAAGACTTGGAAACCGGCAGAGTGAAGGCAGTCCCATGGACAGAGGCTCGTCGCCGAATCATGGGGCTGTCCGGTGGCTCCGACGCCACTTGAGTTCCATCCGGACGCGATTGCAGAGACTCAGGCTGCGCGAGAGTGGTACGGACAGCGCAGCTCGGCGGCCGCTGATGCATTTCTGACGGAACTTGATCGTGCAGTAGAGCGCATCATCAACTCTCCTCGACGATGGCCTGCATATCTGCGTGGGACCAGACGCTATCTTCTTCGCCGCTTCCCTTTTAGCGTGATCTATCGAGAACGGTCAGGCGCACTGACCGTAGTTGCGGTTGCCCATGCACGGCGTCGGCCTGGATATTGGAAAAGGAGATGACCGCGGTTGGGCCTGAATCCAGAGCAAGTATGAGCGGTCCAAACCTACACATCACCGTGGTGCAAGGCAGCATTCTGGAAGTGGAGGCGGAGGCGATTGTGAATGCGGCGAATAGCCGCGGGATCATGGGCGGGGGCGTGGCCGGGGTGATCAAGCGAGCGGCGGGGCTAGAGGTGGACGAAGAAGCACGGCGGCAGGCGCCGATTCCGGTGGGCAGCGCGGTGCTGACCTCTGGTGGGCGAACCCGCTTCAAAGGTATCATCCATGCTCCCACGATGCCGGAGCCGGGGATGCGCATCGAGCCTGGGAATGTAGCGCTGGCCACGCGGGCGGCGCTGGCGTTGGCAGGTTCGCACGGCTATACGTCGATTGCGATACCCGGCATGGGTACGGGTGTGGGAGGGGTCGCGCACACCGAGGCGGCCGCGCTCATGATTAAAGAAATCAAGGCGTATTCGGCGCGCACGCTTCGCGCGGTGATCTTGGTGGACGTGGACTCGGCAATGGTACAGGCGTGGCGAGAATGCCTAGCGGGTAGCTAACAGCGAGTAGCTGATAGCTCGGTCTTCCAGCTATTGGCTGCTCGCTATTCGCTGTGAGCTTATTGATGTCCCTCGAAGACGAGTTCTACGACATTATCAAGAAGGCCCGCATGGGGCAGGGGCTGGCGGTGGCGGACGTCGCGCGGACGACCGGTCTCCCCGCCGGCGATGTGACCGTGCTCGAGCGTGGAGGTCGGTTGCCTACGCAGTCGGAGGTCCGAGCCATCGCGGCGGCCCTCCACCTCAGGGCCGAACCCCTGACCCAGATTGCCCTGGATGGCTGGGGGCCGGCCCCGACACCTTCCTCAGTGAGTTGCGTGGAGACCGTGTTAGGCGATATTGGCGGCTACGCGGTGAAAGGCTACGTCTTGCATGACGGGGAGGAAGCGATCTTCATTGATACGGCGTACAATGCGGACGCGATGCTGGAAGTCTTGGACCGTCGATATCTCCGGCTGACGGCGGTCTGTCTGACGCATGGCCATGTTGATCATGCGGGGGGCTTGGATGTCATTCTGCAACATCACCGAGTGCCGGTTTACCTTGGTGAGGCCGATAAACCCCTGCTTGGCTGGCGTCCGCCGCGCGAGTTGCTTGCCCCGCCCGAGGACGGACGGCTCATTGCGGTCGGCGGACTATCCGTTAGGTGCATGACGACGCCGGGTCACACGCCGGGCGGCATCTGTTATCGTGTCGAACAGGGCGGTCATGATCTGTGCTTCGTGGGCGACACGCTGTTTGCGGGATCCATCGGTCGGGCTAATCCCTTTTCGCTCTATCCGATCCACTTGGAATCGGTTCGTCAGCGCGTGTTGAGGCTGCCGGAGCGCGCCGTCCTGTTTCCGGGCCACGGGCCGGCCACTACGGTGAATGAAGAGCTGGCGCACAACCCGTTCGCAGCAGAGTTGTGAGTGATAGAAACCGGATGGATGACGATCGTCTGAACCGTTCGAACGGTGATCGACCAATCGAGTGGGAGGACCCGAGCTACTCGCCACTCGCCATGGAACGAGCGGTGCGCGAGCCGCGGCTCTCGGACTTCGTTCTGCCGGTTGGCCTCTTCCTGGCCACGGTGGCCACGACTCTCTGGGCCGGCGCTTACGCGGCACGCAGCAATCCGAGGGAGGGGCCCGTACAGTTTCTACTCAACGATCCGGCCGCGCTGCTCACTGGCCTGCCGTTCGCGGGCACCTTGCTGGGGATCTTGGTCACGCACGAGTTCGGGCATTACCTGCTCTCGCGCATTCATCGCGTGCCCACCTCCTTGCCGCTGTTTATTCCGGGGCCGCCGCATTTCATCGGTACGTTCGGCGCCATCATCCGGATGCGAGGCCCGATCCTGAGCCGGAAGGCGCTGTTCGATATCGGCGTGGCCGGTCCCATCGCCGGATTTGTGGTGGCGGTCGTGGCCCTGGTGATCGGCCTTCGGCTGTCCAGGGTGGTAACGAACGAGGCGGTGTACGGGCTTCACCTGGGAGAACCGCTCCTGTTGCAGTTCGTCTCGTGGCTGGTTCTCGGACCGCTGCCGGCCGGGTACGACGTGGTGCTCCACCCCGTCGGATTCGCGGCTTGGTTCGGGCTGTTCGTGACCTCGCTGAACCTGATTCCCCTCGGCCAGCTCGATGGCGGACACGTAGCCTACGCGCTCTGGGGCCCGCGGCAGC
>CAYJUP010000043.1:0-12056 GCA_964373365.1 uncultured Nitrospiraceae bacterium | reverse complement strand
CGGTACCACCGTGCAGTGCCGGAACGAGGACTGCGGCTACAAAGAAGCAGGCTGAGCGCCCGCCGGCCTTTCAACTGACACCCGTTGCCAGGCCAATCTAGCATTGCCTCTCCTTGGAGCGCCTGACTCACCCTAGCCACATCCAAGTCCTAGAACGTCCATTTGGCGCCTAGCTGGACCAGTAGCGGCAGCCCGGGATAGATGCCGCGGGAACGGTCCACGACGTAAAGCTGGTCTAGCACGTTTTTACCAGTGAGGAAAAAGGTGGTGCTAATCGGCTTCACATGCTGATTAGCCGAGGCGTTCACGACACACCAGCCTGCGATGACGCCGCGCTGCCCGTTCGGTGTGGGTTTGACCGTGTTCCGGTCGTCCGAGAACATATCGCTGATGCACTGCGTCTCCAGCCTGGCATCAAAGCCGAACGGACGATTCACATATCCGATCCCGACCGTCAGCATATGCTTTGGGGCAAACGGGAGTCGGTTGCCCGTCACGCCCACGATTTGCGCTTCTCCCGGAAGCAGCGGACAGCTTGTGTTGGCTCCAGGGGTGCAGTTGAGGTTGCTGTTGCGTATCCCTCTGAACTCTGCCTGGGCGATCCAGGTGTAGTTTACGCCGAAAATGATATCCTCATTTTTGTTCGGGCCGGTGACCATGTCCAACAGATCGAGCTTGCTGGCAAACTCGATGCCGCGGTGCTTCGTCCGACCGGCGTTCGTCAGCGTGGCGCCTGTGCCGCCTGCCAGCGACTGTGAAATGATATTGTTCTGGAAATCCATCTGGAACAGCGTGGTCTCAAAGCCAGCCCAGTGAATCGGGGTGCTCCTCGCTCCCACCTCATAGTTCCAGCTCAGCTCCACATCAAGGTCATTGACAACGTTCTGTCCAGCAACCAACGTGGCCGTATCCGAGACCTGCGGCGGCGCGAATCCTCGATGAACGCCGGCGAAGAGAGTGTAGTTCTTGACCGGAGAATAGGTTGCACCGAGGCCCGGCAACACTTCTGTAATCGCAGACTTGGTGAATTGGCCGGTGCCGTTGTTGCGCTGTCTGTCCTGTTGATCATAATTGATGTGTTCGACGCGGAACCCAGGCGTGATGGTGACCTGCTCGTTTAACAGGAACCGATTCTGGAAGAACAGCGCGTAGGCGGTCGTCGTGCGCAGGTTGTCTTCACCCAAGCAGGTTTGAGCCCCGCCGGGTCCGCCAAAACAGCTCTGCCCGATACCGGATACGAGATTCCGGAACTGTTGGCGGTTCGACTGCTCGTACATGACGCGTCCCCCGAAGTCTGCTTCGCTATCAATGCCGAGGAGCTTGTGGGTCGCGTGAAAACGAGGCTCGACACCATAGACCCAGTATTCGCGAGCATTCGTGAAGCGCCCTCCGGTTCCGACCAAACCTCCCGATGCGAGCTGTGTCGGAATGGCTTGAGTAGCCATGCCGCTGATCGTGTTGCCGGTGTTGAAGCTTGGGTTCGCAGTAGTTGGATCCCCGTCCAGGTCGGTTTCCTGCCTGGTCCAATCTCGCTGGATGAAATGTCCAAAAAAGTTCGTGATGACATTCAGGTTGGCGTTGAACATGTACTGGTGTGCCACATGTACCCCGATTCTCCTGAAATCAAAATGGTCGTTGGTAAACGGCGTCGTTCGAGGGTCGGCTTTGAACTGGCCTTCGGTTAGCCCCTGATAGCCGATTTTCGAATCTTCTCGATAGTAGTTGAACTTGGCGAGAATCGTGGTGCGATCGCTCAACTCCTGAACAGTCTTGAAGGTCACGTCGTCCACTTTGGCGCGGATGTTGGTAAAACGAGGTGTGTCGCTCTGGTAGTGAGTCACATCGAGGAGGTATCCGCTCTTTCCCCACATTCCTCCGTAATCAAAATGGGTGTTCAGGTAGTTGTTGTTCCCGCCCATGACCTGAAAGTTGCCCTGGGGCGTGAGTGATGGCATGCGGGTGATCAGGTTCATGACCCCACCGATGTTCTGCGGACCGTACAGAAGCTGCCCGCTCCCTTTGAGGATCTCGATCCGGTCAAAGCGGAAAACCGGCGGGAAGTAATAGGAGGAGGGGTCGCCGTAGGGCATGATCATGATCGGGACGCCGTCTTCCATGATGTGGATCTTCCGGCTTCTCGTGGGGTCCAAGCCGCGGATCCCGATATTGGGTCTGATCCCCAACCCGTCTTCATCGCGCACGTTCACGCCGGGCACCTCACGCAGGGCCTCATTGATCGTTAACCGGTGATTCTTGAACAGACTCTCTTGTGTCACCACGCGGCCTGAGCCTGGGATATGCTCCAGCGCGCTTGGACCTGTCCCGATCACCTCGGTCAGGGGGATCTTGATCGGTTTCTCCTTGGGGGCCTCAGGACCGGCGGGGAAGGCCTTGGAGCCTTCGGGCGTGGCAGGAGGTTCGAGCATGACTGGTGGCTCCGCGGCCGGCTCCTCTCCAAACACGGGTAGGGTGGAATTCGCTGCGAAAAGCAGCGCCCCGGTCAAAATATAAATAATTCTAGTACCTATTCTCATTCTCAATATATTCACTAAACAATATGTTTCTTCATCTCCGCTTCATAGTTTTTACATGGATGGACTAGGGAATGTTAATAGAACGTCCGGCCTGACGCTTATGCATACAACCCGGCTGGGTGGGCTTGATGAGTAGGGGCGACTGCTCATTTAAATACGATCTTCTTGAGACCGTTCGCCGGCAGCTCGACTTCGCCAAAATCAGACTCTCCTTTGAAGCTTCCACCGATCGCAAGGGCAAATTCCCCTGTCTTGCCGTTGGTGAGAGTGATGGTGAACACCGGTGGGGCCTTGTCAACCCCGGGCTTGACGTCAATTTGTTTGATGGTGTCGAACCGCACGTTGACCGTCGAGGTGCCGCGTTTCACAGGTACCTGCTTGAGTTCGTGCGGAACAAAGGCGGTCTCACTGACCTTCTCTTCCCAGTAGAACATTATGTTCTTCACTTCTGTCTCCACGCCCTGGGCATCCGTGACGATGGCCTGGAAGGTCTTCTCAGCCTTGTGTTGTGCCCAGGCCTGTCCTCCGAACAAGAGTAGGGTAGTGACAAGACTGATCAGGAGGCGGTTATGGCAAACGAACGGCACATGTCTCACTTCTTGTCTCCCGGTTGAATCAGTTTCCCAGTCTGTGGATCCACGTAGAGCTCGACCACTTTCCCGTCTTTCGTCACCACTTCGACTTCATAGAGCAGCCTGCCGTCAATCGAGTGGAGGGCGGCTTCGATCACCTGCCCCGGAGTATGCGTCGTCGCCGTTTTGATGGCCTCCGTGACCGGCACCTTGGTTGCCCTTGCCCATTGAATCTTCTCCGCGTCGCTGACGTCCTCCAACTCGGTCGAGCCTTGTTCGCCCGCCAGGACCAGGCCAGCGTACCCGGAGAAGACGGTTGCCAGGACAGATACTGCGGCAAGCCCTCTTCCCACGTGTTTCACGTACACAGGTCCCCCTTCTCGGAAGGCTATTGCAGCCTGTAACTGATCGGCACCTGCACGACCACCTGCGACTTTCCCAGGGGATGCTTGAGCTTTAAAGGGGAGGCTTGCCTCAGGATCTCGAGGGCGTCTTGATCCAGTACGGAGTGTCCGGAGCTTTCCGCGACAGCCAGATCCAAGAGATGGCCGTCCTCTCTGATGACCACACGCAAAACCACCCGTCCTTCCCACCGGTTCATTCGCGCCATATGTGGGTACCGCTTCAACTGCTCGACCTTGCTCCACAGCGCTTCAGCCAACCAGCCGTAATCCACTTTCGTGGCCGGAGCTGATCGGACCGGAAGCTGCCGGACCGCCGGCTGAGTGGCCTCTACCACTGGACGGGAAACCACCGTGGGCTCGGGTGGGGAGGCGGAGAGCGTCTCGGCCATCACCGGTGACGTGAGTGGCGCTTCAGCCTCTCGGACCACCGGAAGGGCTTCTGAGGCTGTCACGGCCTCGGTTCTCTCCTCCAGAACAGTCTGCTGCGGTGTGTCGACGGCTTGAACCGTCCGGTTAACCACCTGCGTGGACTGTATGGTAGTCTGCACAACCGGCCTCACTTCTCTCACCTCTTGTCTTACTTCTTGGCGGACGACCTGCTGCGCGGGTTGCGTGACCGGCTGTGGTTCAACCGGCCGCGTTTCAGCTGGGGCCGGCCTGAGATTGTCCGACTGCATCGGCGTCTCGACCACCGACACGTCCCACTTAAAAGGTTCTGGTTGGGGGGCAAGATGTAAGTCTGCGACCAGCGCGATCGCCGCACTTACGGCGGCGCCATGGAGGAGTACGGAAAACACCCAGCTTTGGACGTAATGCTGGTTTTCGCCAGGACGATGCAGCGCCAGTGTGTTCACAACCGGACCACCTCCAGGCTGACCTGACGGAACCCCAGGCCACGAACCTCATCCACGACTTCTACAAAGCGTTCCAACATGGTCACACGATCTGCGCGAACGACCACCAATGAATCCTTGGGGTGGGGAGTCAGCAGGATTTTCAATCCGTCATCGGAGACCGGCTGCTCATTCATGAATAGGCGGCCATCGGCCGTCAAGGTGATCACTAAAGGGACATCCCGCCGGTCGCCGGCTTCCTTCGCCTTGGCCAGATCGACAGGGATCTGGCCCGTCGTGATGAACGTCGCGGTGGTCAACACGATGACCAACAGCACCAGCATCACGTCAACGAGCGGGATGACGTTAATCTGGTCCAGTTCACGATCCATGTTGGACCTCGTAGAGGGTCATCAATTCGGTGACTCGTCGGCGGAGCACGTTGTTCATCACCACGGCAGGGATGGCGACCAGCAAGCCGACCGCGGTAGCCTTGAGCGCCAGACTAAGCCCGATCATGATTGTGCTGACCGCCATAGTGCCAGAGGTGCCCATCGTGTGAAAGGTCAACATGATACCTAAGACAGTGCCCAGGAGTCCAATGTACGGGGCGTTCGCCGCCACCGTCCCGATGACAACCAATCGTCTCGTCAGGGTAATCTCAAAGAGTTGCTGGTTGGGGAACTGGGCCACGTCAACCCGCCGATAGAACAGCCACCGTTCCACCGCCACCGCTACAGCCCAGACGCTGAGGATGAGCAATAACCCGATCACGCCGAAGTCTACAGCATCTTTTAAAGCATCCATTTCACTTCACCTCGCACGACATTGTTTCCTTGTCGGTTTAATTGAATTTGACAATGAGTATCAATACCGTAACACATACGACTATGTCAACAGGAATTTTTCGTCCAAGCGATAGGAATTATTGTCATGGTTATTCAAATGATTACGATATTCGATTGACCTGAGGCCGGGAAGTTACAAACTTGGCGGACGTGAATTTTCCTGTTCAAAGAGCACGGTATGGGTCGCCACGATTTGGAGTTCCACCGGGGTCCCGATGGGGTAGACGCTCGTCGAGGTTTCACTGCTATGGACGACGTGGCCGGAGGGGAGACCGATGGTGTACAGGTTTTCAGATCCACGGAACTGCCTCGCGAGGATGCGGGCGGGGCTGTGCTCCACGGGCATGATGTGGATGTCATCCGGGCGGACCATCACCACGACGCTGGGCCCTCCCTGATAGCCACCCTGGTTCGGGAATTCACCGATTTCGGTCACCACTTTCCCATTCTGGAGGGTACCCGGAATGAAATCGGCCTGACCCACAAAGTCCGCGACGAACGGAGTGGATGGCGTATGGTAGATCGTCTCCGGCGTGTCAAACTGCTCGAGGCGTCCATTATTCAACACCGCGACTCGGTCAGCCATCGCAAACGCTTCCTCATGGTCATGGGTCACCAGGATCGCGGTCGTCTTGGTGCGTCTCAACAGGTCGTGCAGGTCTTCCCGCATCTTTCGCGTCATGTCCGGATCCAGGTTGCTGAACGGTTCGTCAAGAAGCAGGACCACCGGTTTCTGCACCAGGGCTCGGGCCAGCGCGACCCGCTGTTGTTGGCCCCCTGACAGCTCATGGGGGTAACGTCGCTCCAGCCCCGTCAGGCCGATCATTGCCAACATCGCGTGCACGTGTGTCGCCCGTTGTACGGCAGACAGATGTCTCAGTCCGAACGCGATGTTCTCGAACACGCGCAGGTGAGGGAACAGCGCGTATTCCTGAAAGACCATCCCGACGCGCCGCTGTTCAGTCGGGACGAGAAGTCCCCGCGCCGACGCCAGCTGACCTTCTAGGTAAACCTCGCCCGTGACCACTGATTCGAATCCGGCTATGACTCGTAGCGTCGTTGTTTTTCCGCATCCGGACGGGCCCAGCAGGCACAGGATTTCTCCCTCGCGAACAGAAAAGGACACGTCGGAGATGGCTGCGCGCTCGGCTTCGTAGGCACACGTGACCTTACGGAGCTCCAGAACCGTGGGGCGAGTCTGCTCATCCGAGCGGACTGTAGCCGCCGTGGCGTCGGTTGTCTGATCCTGATCCATAGGCATCGTGGTGGCGTTTTCTCGCTTCATCAGGCGGCGCGCCAGTCCTTCGACACCAGAAGCAGAAGGGCCGGAAGAGTCATAATCACGATCAGGAGCGCCGATGGGGCCGCGAGCTGATAATACTCCTCACTGGCCTCGAGCCAGACCCGGACGGCCAGCGTATCGAACCCCACTGGACGGAGCAGAAGCGTGGCCGGCAACTCCTTCATGCTCTGTAGAAACATGAGGATCCACGCCGCAATGAAGCCACCTCGGACCAGCGGCAGTATAACCTTCCGGAGGGTCCGGAGTGTTCCAAGACCAAGACTCCGGGCAGCCTCTTCCAAATTCGGTGTGACTTGCTGCAGCGCCGGCTCCATCGTCTGCAATCCGGCCGGCAGGAAATGTACGATGTACGCGACGATCAATACTGCCGCGGTTCCGAACCAGAACGGAGCAATGTGGGAGAACAGGACGAGGAGGGCCAGCGCTCCCACCGGTCCCGGCAACACATAGCCGGCATAGGCGGCCTGCAAACAGAGGACATGCAGCTTCGACGGCCACCGGGTGGCGAGGTAGACGAGGGGAATGCCGATCAGTACTGCGAAGGTCGCCGCCAACCCGGACAGCAGAGTGCTGTTCCAGATAAACCCCAGAAACCGGGCATCCACCGCGCCTTCCGCCACCGCGGAGACGCTCCACCGGATCAGCAACAGCGCCGGCAGGCCAAACGCAACGCCGAGCACGAGCACCATATACGCGGTGATCAGAACAGTCCCCACCGGGCCGCATGGCGTTCGCTCAGGCGACCGGTATCGTCCGGTCGTCTGATAGAAGCGGCTCCGTTGTCTGAACCAGCGCTCAGTAATCAGGAAGATGAGGGCGAACAGGACCAGGAGTAGGCTCAGGACACCGGCGGCTGCATGGTCGTACCGGCCTGTAACCTGTTGGTACACCGCATAGGTGAAGGTCTGAAAACGAAGCAGGGAGACCGCCCCGAAGTCCGAGACCACATACAGGATCACCAGTGACAGCCCGGCCACAATGGCCGGCCGCATCAGGGGCAAGGTCACCCTGAACAATGTGCTCAGGCGAGAGGCGCCGCAGACCCGAGCCACTTCCTCGAATGACACGTTGAAGTTGAGGAGGGCGGCTCTGGTGAGCAGGTAGACGAATGGAAATGTGTCCAACGTCATCACCAGGGTCGCGCCTGCGTAACTGTGTGGAGAAAAGATTCGTCCCTCCGGGCCCGCCCACATCTGCCAGGCTTGCTCTGCCGGACCGCCTGCGCCCAACAAATAGGTATAAACAAACGCCAGCACATAGGTGGGCATGGCAAGAGGGAGGACCAACGCCCATTCCCAGAGCCGCCGGCCAAAGAAATTGTAGCGGACCACGAGCCATGCCAGCGAGACTCCGAGAACGAACGTTCCGGCCGCGACGCTGACGGCCAGCGAGACCGTGTTGAGAAGCAACTCGGGAATCCGCGTGCTCCACAGTCGGCTCCAGACGGTGTGATCTGCGGACACCGCCAGGTAGACGATGTACATGAGCGGCAGGCAAATCAGTCCAGCGACCATCAGAGCGACGATCGAGAGTGAAAGGGGAACCGTCTGCCGGACCGCCGCCGTCATCGCTGTTACCGAAGCCCTGCTTGTTCAATCAGCGCCATCGTCGGCTCTCGAAGCTCGCCGAGTCGAGCTAAGGGAACCGTGGCCGTACGAAAACTCTCTCGCTTGGGTAAGGCCGGATCGGCCGGTAAGTCAGGGTGCAGTGGATATTCCTTGTTGAGATCCGCGAACATCTTTTGCCCTTCCCGGGAGACCAGGAAGGCCACCAGCCGCTTGGCCGCATCGAGATGACGGGTATGCTTGATGATCCCGACGCCGGCTGCGTTCATGATCGCGCCCATGCCCCCCTGGTGCTGGTCAGGCATCAGGGCCGAGATCGGCGCCGCGGGCTGGGAAGCCAGGTGCCGGTAGATGTAGTAGTGATTGACCAGGCCCATCGCGACCTGCCCCTTTGCAACGGCTTCTACGATCTGGGAGCTCTTGCCGTACACATGATTGCCGGCATTTTCCTTCAGGCCCTGCAGAAAGTGCTGCGTGCGTTCGTCGCCATACGCGGCTTTAATGACCGAGACGCCGGCCTGCAGGTATTCGCTGCCGGCATTGGGGATCGCGATCTTGTTCTTCCAGCGCGGCTCCGCGAGGTCCAGAATCGATTGGACCTCGGCCGGTTTGACCTGCGTCGTGTTATACGCCAGAATCCAGAACCGTCCCGAGAGCCCCACCCAGCTATTATCCGGTGCCCTGAATGAGGCCGGAATCGCGCGGTCTACTTCCTTCATATCCAAGGGAAGGAGAAGCGCCAGTTCGCGCGCACGCTCCAGACTGCCGGCGTCGTTGGCGATGAACAGGTCGGCCGGTGTCCGATCTCTCTCGGCTTGCAAACGGTTGACGAGTTCCGTGGATCCGGAGGAGAGCAGGTCCACCGCGATGCCGGTTTTGGCCTGGAAGGAATCGAGGACCGGTTTGATCAGGCGCTCTGCCCGGCCGGAGTACACCACCAATCGCTCAGCCGCCGCGCTGTTGGCCACCATCCCCAGGATGGCTCCCATGACGGCCAGCATGGCCAGAAGGCAGACGGGCCTCCGTCCGATTCGGCGACCGCAACGCCAGCGGATCACAGGGCGCGTAACAAGGATTCCAGCCATTCGGTCTCAAGTAGAATGAAAATGAAATTGATTTGTCGTCTCAATAAAATAGCAAAAAAATGGACTGACGTCAATGGCGACAGCGCGAACACAAACCGTAGAGCTCGAGCTTGTGGGTCTGGATGGTGAACCCATTCCGGCGGGCGACTTCCTCCTGGAGGCGTTCGATGTCGCAGTTCTCGAATTCCACGATCTTCCCGCAGGCCGTGCAGATCAGGTGGTCATGGTGGCCCTTGTGGGCTACGTTGTCGTACTGGGTCTGGGCTCCGAAGTGACGCGCCTGGGCTAACCCTGCCTCACAGAACAGGTTCAAGGTTCTGTAAATCGTGGCCAGGCCGATGTGAGGATCCTTCTTCGCCAGCGAGCGATACATCTGCTCCGCCGTGATATGTTCCATTTTGAGGAACACGCTCAGGATTTGCTCGCGCTGACGGGTCAACTTGAGCTGATGTTTCGCGAGGTGATCCTTGAGGACCTCTATCTCTTTTTGATTTTTGTTTATCACGACCTGGGTTTGGCAATTGAGAACGAATATTAAAGACTAAACGGGAAAGCAGGTCAAGGGGGACTTCACCCGGGGACTGTCGCAACGCTGATGCGGCCGAAACACGGAGCCGAGTGGCAGGGGGATGGGGGGACCCGTGCGTTTGACTGGTCCCGTATCCCCAGACTATAGTTTTCAGGGTAGGCGCAGGGTTGAAACCGCAGCACGCGAGCAGGGAGGTCTGTGATGGCATCCCCACAGAGTCAGAACTTTATCAATGGGACCTGGAGAGCGGCGCAGTCGGGTGACTGGTTCGAGAGTCGGAATCCTGCCCGCCCGGGGGAACTGATTGGAGTCTTTCCCCAGTCCGGAGCCGCGGATATTGAAGAAGCAGTCCACTCGGCCAACCGAGCTTATGAAGGCTGGCGCGCGTGGGGATTGGTCAAGCGAGCCGAGTATCTCCTGAGAGTGGCTCGTTTGATGGAGGAAGACACGGAGCCGTTGGCGCGCATCATCGCCTGCGAAGCCGGCAAGCAGCTTAACGAGGCCCGGGCCGATGTGGTGGAGGCGATCCACACCGCCCAATACGCGTTCTCGTTCGGGCATCTGGGTCAGTGTGGGCGGGTCCTGGGGGATGAGGTGCCGAGCAAGCGCTGCTACGAGATCTTGGAGCCGCGCGGCGTGGTCGTCGCCATCACGCCCTGGAATTTTCCGGTGGCGCTCCCCTTCTGGCTGACCGGGCTTTCTCTCGTCCTGGGCAATTGCGTCATCCTGAAGCCCAGTGAGTATACGCCGATGTGCGGGGCCAGGATCGCTGGCTATTTCGAAATGGCCGGGACACCTCCGGGAGTCTTTCAGGTTGTCCACGGGGCCGGCGAAACCGCCGGCGCGCCGCTGGTCTCCCATCCACGGACCCACGTCGTCCTGTTTACCGGCAGCTATGAGGTGGGCCTTCGGATTAAACAGGAAGTGGCCAAGCATCCACACAAGGTGTGCACGATCGAGACCGGCGGGAAGAATGCCGTACTGGTCTTGGAAGACGCGAATCTCGAGATGGCGGTCACGGCCAGCGTCCTGTCGGCATTTAAGACTGCCGGCCAGCGCTGCGTGACCGCGGGCCGCTTGCTCGTGGACAACCGAGTGGTGGAC
The DNA here is from genome assembly GCA_964373365.1 of uncultured Nitrospiraceae bacterium. GTDB lineage: Bacteria > Nitrospirota > Nitrospiria > Nitrospirales > Nitrospiraceae > CAYJUP01. The sequence goes on along the minus strand of CAYJUP010000043.1, from coordinate 1,279 downwards.
CGGTTTAGGGATCGGTTTGTGGCAATGGCCAAACGGGTTACGGTCGGCGATCCGATGGATGAGAACGTCTTTTACGGGTCCATGATCAATCAGCAGGGCGTGGAGAAGGGGCGGCGTTTCAACGATATGGCGAGGAAGGAAGGGTTCGAGATTCTCTTAGATCGGAACACCGAACCGCCGCCGACGCCGGATGGCTACTGGCTGAAGCCGTTTGTTTACACCGGTCTCTGGCGGAGCGACAGCGTCTGCCTGACTGAGGAGGCGTTCAGCCCCCACGTCGCCATCGTGCCGGTGAGGGGAGTCGAAGAGGCGGTCGCGGTCTACAACGACACCAAGTACGGGCTGTCCGGTTCCATCCTCACTGAGGACTACCGGAAGGCCAAGTACGCCGAGGAGCACATGCAGTGCGGGATCTTCTACTGGAACTTGCCCTGCATCGGGGCGGGCGTGCGGCTACCGTTCGGGGGCGTGAAGCAGTCCGGCAACCTGATCCCGTCGGCCGCGGGACTGATCCCCGTCCTCACGCACCCGAAGGCAGTGACCTATAACCTGGACACGAAGATCGTGATGGCCCAGGGGCTCACGACGGAGATCACGTAATTTGAAAAGCGAATAGCCAATAGCTAACAGCAAGTAGTCAATAGCCAAATGCGGATGACTACTTGGGAAGAGCTTTGAAGTTCTGGGCTATGAGCTACTAGCTGCTCCCTGCCAGCTTGTAGATATGCGGAAACCGCATCAGATCACGATTGATCGAGCGCTGTTGGTGTACGTACTCCACCTGGCCGAACCCTACGGGATCGACGACGACGTGAAGCTGCAACAACTTGCGTTCCTGTGTGAACTGCAGTTGTTCGGCCAGCGTCTCAAAGGCTTCCACTTCGAGTTTTTCCGGTACGCCTACGGCGCCTTCAGCAAGGATCTGGACAACGACCTCCTGTCTCTGCGACGCAAGGAGCGGGTCGAGAATTTCAGCTTATCCGACAAAGCTGGCGACGTCCTGAAGGTCATGCAGGAAGGCGTGGAAGGGGTCGAGGGCAATGAGCGTGTGGTGGAGATCCTCCAAGCCGTGGTCGCCACGTACGGTCCCCAGGACGGTAGCACTATTACGAAGTCAGTGGAGACGGTCGAGATAGTGGTGCCCGAGCAGCCCGCTCAGAAGCTGCCCATCAGAGACATCTCCTTTCACTCCACTTTGTTGGTGCCGGCCCGAATCGAAGTTGAGAGCGAGTTCGAACTTCCTCCGCCGTTGCTGGCACGTCTCAACGCGGCGCTCGGG
>CAYJUP010000042.1:9656-12070 GCA_964373365.1 uncultured Nitrospiraceae bacterium | reverse complement strand
GAAGATGGGACAGTGGTGGTGGCGGAAAGACAAACAGCGGGGCGCGGGCGACTGGGACGACGCTGGTATTCTCCTCCTGGAGAAAACCTGTATTGCTCGGTGATCCTCAGAAAGGCACCGGCTACGGAGCGGCTGTCAGAGTGGCTGTCCTGGGTACCGTTGATATCAGCCGTCGCCGCCGCTCGCGCGGTGCAGGCGGTCACCGGGTTACAGCCCTCTCTCAAATGGCCCAACGATATTCTGATCGGTCAGCGCAAGTTGGGGGGGCTGCTTTGCGAGAGTAGCGGATCTCAGAAACACGGCACGCTCGTCGTGGTCGGCATCGGCATCAACGTGAATGCCCGCCGGGAGTCGTTTCCAGTCGATCTTCGGGAGGTTGCCACCTCGCTCGCAAGTGAGGCTGGCCGCTCATTTGATCGAGGTATCCTCTTGGCCGCCCTGTTATCCGAACTGGAGAGCCGCCATCTGGCCCTTCTGTCAGGGAAACCTGCTGATTGTGTGAATGAGTATAGTACGTTGTGTTCCACGCTCGGACGTCAGGTTCGGGTCAACCTGGCTGGCGGGAACAGCGTGGAAGGAAGAGCTGATTCGATTGCGCCGGATGGCTCTCTGAGAATCATAGAAGCAGGGACGCAAGCTGGTGGTGCACGCGAAGTTCGAACCGGTGATGTTATCCACCTGCGGTAGGACGACGTGAACCGTGATCGTCAACCGCAAAGACACTGCTCCTGAAATAGAATTATGCGATCCACGAATAACGTTGTACGTTTAACGATTAACGGACCCCTATGCTTCTCGCGATTGACATAGGAAACTCCACCATCGCCTGGGGGGTGTTTGAGAACCAGACCCTGAAAGGTCACTGGCGGCTTGCTAGTGATTCATCGAAAACCTCAGACGAGTATGGAGTTCTCTTTCAAAGCCTGCTGCAAGCGGCAGGCTTTGAACCTGACCTAGTGACGGGGGTCATCCTCTCCAGCGTTGTGCCAGCTCTAACTCCCACCTTCGAGCAGATGGCGGAGGCCTACTTTCACCGCCGGGTGCTGGTGGTGTCGCCCGACCTCGATACCGGGCTGAGACTGTGCTACACCAACCCGCGCGAACTCGGGAGCGACCGGCTAGTCAACGCCGCCGCCGCCTACAACCGGTATAAGGCTGCGCTGATCATTATCGATTTCGGAACGGCCACCACATTCTGTGCGATCACTCAGTCCGGAGAGTACCTGGGCGGTGTGATCGCGCCAGGCCTCGGCATCGCCGCCGACGCCCTTGTCTCCCGAACAGCCCAATTACCCAAGGTGGACTTGGTCGCTCCCAAGACCGTCATCGGCAGGGACACCGTCAGCAGCATCCAGGCCGGCCTGATCTTCGGTTACACCGGCTTAGTGGACGAGATCGTGAGCCGTATGCAGGCCGAGCTCGGTCAGCCAGCAATGGTTATCGCCACCGGAGGCCTGGCGTCATTCATCGCACCCGAGTCACGCACGATTCGAGAAGTGAGACCTTTCCTGACGCTGGAGGGGTTGGAGTTGCTCTATCGGCGGACGCGCGGCGACGACTAAACCCTCCCCCGCTTCCCAACTGCACATCGCTACGGTTAACCAACAAAAGTGAGCCCACCGGTTGACTTTAGAATATCCGGTGGCTATCTCACGGCTCATTGGTGTGGCTAGTGGACAAGAACGAAGATAATACAAATACAATCAGTGAGTTAGAAGTTACGCCGGCGGGCAGCCCGGCCTCAGAAGAGGGAGAATCCGGCGTCTTGCAAGAGATGAAGCAGGCCCCGGACGCCAAACCCGACGAGGCTCAGGCGCTTCAAGACAAGTATCTCCGGTTGGCAGCCGAGTTCGAAAATTACAAGCGGCTGGCACAGCGGGACCAGCGCGAACACTCCCGCTTCGCCAATGAGAGCATCCTGAAAGAGTTGCTTCCAATTGTCGATAACTTGGAACGGGCAATCCGGTCTTCAAAGGAAAGCCCCACACCTGACGGACTGATTCAAGGGGTAGAACTCACTCTCAAGCAATTCTTGGAAACACTGGCGAAGTTCGGTGTCCGGCAAGTCACCAGCGTCGGAGAAGCATTCGATCCATCCCGTCACCAGGCGGTGGCTCACGTGGAATCGAAAGACACCTCGGAAAATACAGTGGTTGAGGAATATCAAAGAGGGTACCTCTTACACGATCGAATCTTGCGCGCTGCGATGGTCGCTGTCGCCAATGCGCCAAAAACTGCCATCCGTGATGAGGGTGAGACTCCTCTCTCAGCTGATGAAGCATCGGTTGACGCACCGAATTAATCAGGGAAGGAGATAACACATGGGTAAGGTCATCGGCATCGATTTGGGTACGACGAATTCGTGCGTCGCCATTATGAGCGGGGGGGATCCCGTGGTCATCGCGAACGCCGAA
>CAYJUP010000042.1:0-9646 GCA_964373365.1 uncultured Nitrospiraceae bacterium | reverse complement strand
GATCACGAACCCGGAAAACACCATCTATTCGATCAAGCGGCTCATGGGACGGAAATACAACAGCCGGCAGGTTCAGGAGGCCGCTACGCGTCTGCCGTACAAGATTGTCGAGGCCAGCAACGGAGACGCCCACGTCGAGATCCGCGGGAAGCGTTACAGCCCAGCTGAAGTCTCTGCGATGATCCTCCAGAAGATGAGACAGACGGCGGAGGACTACTTGGGCGAAAAGGTTGCCGAGGCCGTTGTCACGGTGCCGGCCTATTTTGATGACAGCCAGCGACAGGCCACCAAGGATGCCGGACAGATCGCAGGCCTCAATGTCCTCCGCATCATCAACGAGCCTACCGCCGCATCGCTGGCCTACGGGCTTGACAAAAAGAAGGACGAACGGATCGCCATCTACGACCTCGGTGGGGGCACATTCGATATTTCCATCCTGGAAATTGGCGAGGGCGTCTTTGAGGTGAAATCCACCAACGGCGACACGTACCTGGGAGGGGATGATTTTGACCTTCGCGTCATGGATTGGCTTGTGGAGGAGTTTAAAAAGGACCAGGGCATCGACCTTCGCAAGGACCGTATGGCCCTGCAGCGTCTCAAAGAAGCCGCCGAACGGGCCAAGATCGAGCTGTCGTCTTCGCAGGAGAGCGAGATTAACCTCCCCTTCATCACCGCGGATGCCAATGGACCGAAGCACTTGGTGATGAAACTCACCCGCGCGAAGCTCGAACAACTGGTCGATGATCTCGTTCAACGAACCGTCGAGCCGTGCAAGAAGGCCTTGGCTGACGCCGGGGTGAACGCTCTCGACATCAACGAAGTGGTGCTGGTCGGCGGCATGACCCGAATGCCAAAAGTGATCCAGACCGTACGCGAGTTTTTCGGAAAAGAGCCGCATAAAGGGGTCAATCCAGACGAGGTGGTAGCGGTCGGAGCCGGTATTCAAGGCGGCGTCTTAAAAGGCGACGTGAAAGACGTGCTGCTCTTGGACGTCACCCCGCTCACACTGGGTATCGAAACGCTGGGCGGGATTTTCACGCACCTGATCGAGCGCAATACCACCATCCCGACCAAGAAGAGCCAGATTTTCTCGACGGCGGCCGATAATCACACTGCGGTTACGATCCGGGTCTTCCAGGGCGAACGCGAAATGGCCAACGACAATAAACTGCTTGGCCAGTTCGACTTGGTTGGCATTCCGCCCGCGCCGCGCGGTATGCCTCAGGTCGAAGTGACGTTTGATATCGACGCCAACGGGATTGTGCACGTCTCCGCGAAGGACCTGGGCACACAGAAAGAACAGTCGATCAAAATCACCGCCTCCAGCGGACTGAGCAAGGAAGAAATTGATCGAATGGTCAAGGAAGCCCAGGCCCATACGGAGGATGACAAACACCGCAGGAAACTGGCTGAAGCCCGGAATCAAGCAGACAATTTGATCTATGGCACTGAAAAGAACTTAACCGAGCACGGAGATAAGATCGGCGAGGATGACAAGAACAAGATTAAAAATGCAATCGTGGCGGTCCGCAAGGCAATGGAGGGCAACGATCCAGCGGCAATCGAGTCAGCCGTACAAACGCTGACGACGGCCTCGCATAAGCTGGCCGAGGAAATGTACAAGAAAGCCTCAGCCTCTGCCGGAACCGATCAGAGCGCCTCGGAACCCGGTACTGGTTCCAGCAATCAAGGGAATGGCGGTTCCGCAAAGAACGATGACAAAGTCGTAGATGCCGAGTTCGAAGAAGTGGACAAAGATAAAAAGTAGATTACAATACCGAACCGACACGCCGGATCAGCTTGCGGTATGACGTAATGTCGATCCGGGTGACTCCCCTATGGCGCACGTGGCAAAACGCGACTACTACGAAACGCTCGGGGTCGAGCGAAATGCATCGGATGACGCAATCAAGAAAGCGTACCGAAAGCTCGCCCGGCAGTACCATCCAGATCTCCAGAGCGGAGACCAACAGAAGAAAACGGCGGAAGACAAATTCAAAGAGATCAACGAAGCCTACGAGGTCCTCAGCGACCAGGACAAGCGCAAGCAGTATGACATGTTCGGACACGCCGGCGGACCACAGGGATTTGGCGGCGGGTTTGAAGGATTTGATTTCGGACGCGGGGGTTTCGGCGATACCTTCAACGACATCTTCGAGGACTTTTTTAGAGGAACCGGCCGTGGACGGCAGCGGAGCGAACGCGGATCGGATTTGCAGTACAACCTGGAGCTGTCCTTTGAAGAGGCGGTGTACGGGAAAGAGGCCAAGCTCAAGATCCCACGGTGGGAGGTCTGTCAGGACTGCAAAGGAACCGGCGCTCGTTCATCCGCCGCGCTGAAGCCCTGCCCCGGCTGCAAGGGAACCGGGCAACTACGTTTTCAACAGGGCTTCTTCAGCGTGAGCCGACCCTGCAATCAGTGCGAGGGAACCGGCCAGATCATCTCCGATCCCTGCGGGACTTGTCGAGGCCGAAAGCGGGTGTACCGCGAACGGATGCTCGCGGTGAACATTCCTGCCGGTATTGAATCCGGCATGCGGCTGCGCTTGTCTCACGAAGGCGAGCATGGCATCAACGGTGGCCCTCCCGGCGATCTGTATGTCGGCATCACCGTCAAACCTCACCCAGTCTTCACCCGGAAGGGCAATGACATCCTGTGCGATGCACCGATCAGCTTCGTCACGGCCGCGCTCGGCGGTAGAGTGGAGGTGCCCACTCTCAAAGGAGCGACGGTGATCAAGGTTCCGGCTGGCTCCCCGCACGACAAGGCCCTTCGACTGCGGGGCCTCGGCGTGCCAAGTCTGAAGGGGCATCAACCAGGAGACCAGATCATCAGGATCAAAGTTCAAATTCCTACCAAGCTGACTCCCAAGCAGAAGGAACTGCTGACGGAGTTTGCCAAAGAAAGCGGTATGTCCATGGAAGGAGACGGGGACGGGTTTTTCGACAAGATGAAGAACTACTTCGAGTGACCCCGAATGCCGTGAAGCGTAAGGAGTTAGGCGTAAGAGGAAGCGTCCCACACCTCAGCCCGTTTGTCCTCTATCTTCGTCACACCTTGCGCCTTACCCCTCACGCCTAATGTCCCTACGCATGCCGGTTTTTTCATCACCGCAACCCAAGTTCGGAACGAAAGCCTGAAAATAGGGGGCCCGTTGTTTCATCACTTACGGAGCAGCCTCCGGTGTCAAGTCGGCGAAGAAATGTGGCTAGGAGACGACGAGCGGCGTCGCTATCTTATCCGAATCGTCGGGCGCAATCGTCGAGAGCTGAGCGGCCGTGTCCTGGAAGTACAAGAAGGTCCCTCTCCCAGCTGTCCGACGATCACGATCGGACAGGCCCTGTTGAAGGGGGATCGGATGGATTGGGTGATTCAGAAGGCTACTGAGCTGGGAGCAGCGTCTCTCGTCCCACTCATTTCCTGCCATGTCATTACTCGGCCTCGGGCCGAACGTCTCGTGCCCCAGCAGAAACGGTGGCAGCGGATCGCTCTTGAGGCGGCGCAGCAAGCCGAACGGTGGGACGTACCGGCCGTACACGCATCGTGTGAGACAACCGAGTTCTTTCGAAGGCAGCCCTCTCCCACGGTCAGCTTGATCTTGGGCGCGCGCGGCCAAGGGGAAAGCCTCGCCTCAGCCATCCTGCCGTGCGCTCCTGGGAGCAGCGTGTCGGTGGCTGTTGGGCCGGAGGGAGGTTGGACGAAGGAGGAACTTGGATGCGCTTTGGAATGTGGGCTCACGCCGGTCACGCTGGGGAAGCGAACCCTGCGGGCCGAGACTGCCGCGCTGGCCGCCTTGAGTATCGTGCAAAGCCGGTTGGGGGAACTCGGATAGCCGCCCTACGGGCGGTGGGCAGTGATATGCAGAATCGTACCCCGTTCACCGCTGGCCCAACCCTGGGATGAATCGGGGAATGTCAGGCCGTAAAGAGACGCCTTGGTCCCGTTTTCTTGTTCGACCCAGCTAAAACCGGCGTCGGAGGTACGAAAGATGGCGCCTCGATCCCCTACAATCCAGCCTGCATCCCGGTCGGTAAACCGGACCTTGATCAGATCGGTCGGCCTGGAACACGTACGGGTGCAGGCAAGTGTCCGATCAATCCAGCGCTTGCCTCCGTCGATGGTCTGAAACATGGCGCCTGCATTTCCAACTACCCACCCGTTGGACGGATCGGTATAGAACACATCGAAAAAAGTGGCGGCGCTCTGGGTTTCTTGAGCGACCCACGTGAGCCCCCCGTCTTCAGTTGCAAGAATCGTCCCCAACGCCCCAACCGCCTCCCCGTGGTTCTTATCTATGAAATGGATCGCGTAGAGGACGGCGTTGGTTCCGCTGATCTGGTCGGTCCAGTGGATCCCACCGTCCTCGGTATGCAAGATATTCCCTCCCGCGCCGACAATCCACCCTAACGAGGGGGTCAGGAAGTAGAGGCCATACAGTGCCGATTGCGTCCCGCTGGACTGCGCCACCCATTTCTCGCCGCCGTCCTTGGAATGGAGAATAGTCCCGTTCGCTCCCACCACCCAGCCATGTAATGCGTCGGCAAAAAAGACGCCGGTCAAAAGGACAGTAGTCCCGCTTGACACCGGCTTCCATCGTTTGCCTCCATCCGCAGTGTTCAGGATTGCCCCGCCTGCCCCGACCGCCCATCCCACGCCAGCGTTTCGAAAAAAGACACCGAGGAGGGTGACCTCCGTCCCACTCTTTTGCACGACCGCAACGGCTCGGGCATCTGCCCCCGTGACCGGCCTCCCAGCGGCCAGGCCAAGCAGGACCCCTACTACTATCAAGGTCACACCACGCATCACACGCCGAGGCCACATGGACATTCCATCATCAGTCACGACCGGGCCCCTGGTCGGTAAAATAGCCCTGATCAGGGAGCCCCGTTGCCTGGATGGTGAACTCTCCGGCCACTACGCTCACCCATTGTTTCGTTGCGCAACAATTGCCGTCCGGGAGCAGATCCCAGGATCCCCGACGCACGACCAGGGGTCCCTTGCTCAGATCAGGAATAAACTTTTCCTGGATTCCGACACCGAACACACCCCTTCTCGGCACCCGCACCTTGATCTCCGTATCGCTCCAGGAGACCACCATGCCGGCCACGCCGCTGAAGAGGACTTCGCTGCGGGCAATATCCTCGCCTAACTTGATCGGCAGAAAGTCGTGTCCGGCCTCGTTGAGACCAGGTTGTGTCGCTTCCGCCGTCTTCAAAAAGTTGCCGAAATTAGACCCCGTGATCGTCACGATCTCGTCCAGTCCGGCTGAGGAAGGAGAAAACGACTCGACCTTCGGAGTGGTGACCATGAACGTGCCCGCCACGGCAGACACCACCCCACGCTCTGCACAGCACGAGCCGTCCGCGTTCGGCCTGGTGCCTCCTCTCCGCACGACGACCGGCCCGTCTTTGACGCTGTACGGTACCCAGACATCGATCTTGTCGTCATGCCACCGGTACACGATGGCCGGCACGCCCCCCATCTCCACTTTGTTGTCACCCTTATTAAAGTCAATGAACGAAAACGGCGTCGATCCGCTCTCCGAATAAAATCCGAAGTTCTGACCTGTGATCCGCACCAGACTGCCGATCGGAGCACTAGCAGGCGAGAGGCCGATCGCTTTCGGTACGACTACCGTGAAGGTCCCCACGGTGCGCTCCGTCTCCCCCCGCTTGAGCACAAGTGGGCCGCTGGCGGCATCCAGAGGAACATGCATGACGATCACGTTATCGGTCCACTGCGCGACCGTGGCTGGATGGCCGTTAAACAGCACCGCGTCCCCTGGCGCCTTGCTCGGGCCGAAGCCTTTCCCGAACAACACCACCTTCGTCCCGACCGGCCCGCGGGTTGGATCGACACGGATCGACGTCAACACTTTCAACGGCACAGCATTACTGACGCTGTATTCCACCGGCGCGCAACAGGACCCATCCGGCAAAGGATCCGAGGACGCCAGCCGGACGACTACATCGCCTGACGCGGCATTGGCTGGGATCTCCACCTCAATTTTGTCGTCGCGCCATCGCCGAACTCGAGCCGGCACCCCGCTGATCAGCACATCATTGACCCCGAACATGGTGTTCGGATCCTTCGAGCCGGCCGTATTCCCGAAATGCGCACCCGTGATCTGAAGTACCGCCCCATGTTCCGCCTCTCCCGGAGCCAGTGCCTGAATCGTCGGCCGCTGCACCGTAAAGCTCCCGACCGCGATCTTCTTCTTCCCCTTGACGACCTCGACCCGCCCGTTCGTGGCCCTGAGCGGAACTTTGACCTCGACGAGGTCCGGTTCCCACCGTTGGATCAGCGCCGGTAATCCATTGAACAGAACTTGATTCTCCTGCGTCGATTTAAACGGACCAAACTCTTTTCCGGAAATAGCCACTGAGGCCCCTGGAGAAGCCGTGTCAGGAAACAAGCCGGACTCGGCCCAGGCGGGCGAAAACCAGCCAGCGACCGGGAGTCCGAAACAGAAAAAGAACACCAACCACATCGTTGATTCTCCTGAATTCTTGGACATCAGATCGTGCCCTGAGCGCAGCGCAGATACCCCACGCCACAGGAGGCGACAAGCCGGAAGGAAGGCATACCGTGGAGCGAAGAAACGTGTTGCACTATAACAACCGTGCGTTTTTATTGTCAAGCCAACCCCGGGTCACGCCGAGGGAGTTGCTAGGAACCTGGCAGGCTGGCCAGCGCAGCCGCGGCGGCCTCTCGCACTTCGCGATCCAGGTCGTGCTGGGCCACACGTTCGATCACAGGACGGGACTCGACCACAGAAATGGACCGCAGAGCATCGACCGACTGGAGACGGACGCGCCGATCAGCATGCCCCAGGAGTTTTGTCAGAACCTGGACCGCTCGTGGATCCTTAAGTCGCCCAAGTTCTCGGATCGCATTCTCGCGAGAAGACGAAAAATACTGCGCCTCGTTCGTCGCCATCAGGTATTCGGCTTTCAGGGGGTCGCTTTTGGCAGGCTCATTCTCGGCCATCCGGTGCAGGCCCTGGATCAACGCGTCGGTCGTGTCAAGACGGGACCGGACGCGTCCTTTGACGAGATCCCCAAGAAGATAAAAATACGGATTGGTTTCAAACTTCTGCAGCGCGTCCAAATAAGGAGGAGTACTTGTCTCGGGATAGGTGGAGGATTCTCGGATCGTCAGGTCGAGGAGCGGTCCTAATCCGGCATGTTCAAGACGAACCACACAGGTGATGTCGGTGCCGTACGTGTCGATCCGGTATTGTCTGCCTTGTTCTTCCCGATACTGGATCGTCAGAATGAGATCGTGCAGGTCGGACTGGTTCCGGACCACGGTGAAGCCTGCCGAGTCCAGTTTTGTTCTAATCGTTGGCGCAATATCCGAAAGGGTTCGGCCGCGTGGCATCCAGGTCGAGGAGGTGACGTTCACATAAATGGTCTTGGAGCGAGCGAGAATCTGATACTGCGCATCGGTCACTATCCGTTCCGCTGCCTGCACCGCCGGTGCACCCCATACGATGCAGCCGACCAATACATAAGACCCAAGACGTATCGTGACCCTGGATCGGCATCCTCCCATCATGGCCTTCTCCACCACCGTGAAACCTAGCGACTCGCTAGGAGATCTGGAGAATAAGCTCCAGTTCAATTGGCGAATTGAGCGGCAGTTCGGCCGCACCAATGGCCACGCGTGCGTGGCGTCCCGCGTCATCAAAAATCCTGACAAGCAGATCGGACGCGCCGTTGACGACCGCCGGTTGCTGCACGAACCCCTCTGCCGAAGCCACATGCCCAACCAGACGGACGACTTTCCTTACACGGTCGAGGGTGCCAATTTCGCTGCGTACGATGGCCAGCGCATTGAGCAGCGCAATGCGCGCTGCCTCATAGCCCTGCTCCACCGTCAGGTCCCTTCCGAGTTTCCCCTCAACCGTGAGCTTTCCGTTGCGGAAGGGAATCACGCCGCTCAAAAACAGCAAATCGCCAGCCTGGACGGCTGGGACATACGTGGCCACCGGTTTGGGCGGAGCCGGCAACGTGATGCCGAGTTGAATCAATTTCTGTTCGACTGACATAGCGTCCTTAAAGTCCCGTGAACCGTGAACCGCCTCAACGATTTAGTCAATCTGCGCGTTTAGCGTTTAACGGTTAACCTTTAACGTCCCGACGCTTATCCCGGCAGGAGCGCGTCAAGGAAGCTTTCGCCCCAGGCCAGCCGCTTGGCGCCCAGAGCATCTACGATCGTCCGGCCAAGATCGGCAAAAGTCCGGCGCGTACCTAGATTCACCCCGCGCGCAAGACGTGGCCCGTATACCAGTAACGGCACGAATTCCCGAGTATGATCGGTGCCGGGCAACGTGGGATCGTTACCATGGTCGGCGGTCAAGAAGAGCAGATCGCCTTGACGCATTACGTCAAGCAGCTCCGGTAGCCTGGCGTCGAACTCTTCCAGAGCCCTCGCATACCCGAATACATCGTTTCGGTATCCATGGAGGGCATCAAAATCCACAAGATTGACGAATATGAGCCCACGGGGCACCTCTTTGAGCGCCCGGACCGTTTCGTCCACGCCGGCTGCATTGTTGCCCGTGTGAATCGAGCGCGTCAATCCACGTCCATTAAATAGATCCGCGATCTTTCCGATGCCGACGACTGGCTGCCCAGAGATCGTCAGCACATCCAACAGACTCTGGCCGGGCGGCTCAACAGAAAAATCACGGCGCCGTTCTGTCCGCACGAAGGCACCGGGTTCTCCGACGAACGGACGCGCGATCACTTTGGCTACCTGATGAGGAGGCGCCAACAATTTTCTGGCCGTATGGCAGATCTGGTACAGTTCCTCCAACGGCACCACCTGCTCGTGACACGCAATCTGAAAGACGCTGTCGGCGCTGGTGTACACAATCGGCGAGCCCGTCCGCAGATGCTGCTCACCGAGTTCCTTGATGATCTCCGTTCCGGAATCGGCCCGATTCCCCAGCACTTTGCGGCCGATGGCCTGCTGAAACAGTTCAATAATCTCACAAGGAAATCCTTTTGGATAAGTCGGAAACGGTGTCTCCAACACGATGCCGGCCATTTCCCAATGCCCTGTGGTCGTATCCTTCCCTTTGGACAACATCCCCATCTTCCCAAAGCACCCATCCGGATGGCCCATCTGACGCACGCCGGCGAACTCACCGATATGCCCAAGCCCCAACGCCTCCAGATTCGGCAAAGCAAGGCTCCCGACCGCCTCCGCCACATGCGCCAGCGTATTGCTGCCGGCGTCCCCATACTCCGCCGCATCCGGCAGTTCCCCCACCCCGACGCCATCCAGCACGATGACTGTCACACGATTGATCATGGTAGCACTATAATCTCATGGAAACTCTTGTGATATCAAAACCAGGATTTCATAGGGTGCTGACGGATCTTGAGAATATCCTTATATCACTTCTCTTCAATCTATGCGGAGGAGGCTGAGACGAACGGAGCGACATGGCGTGGGAGGCTCGCCGATGTGTGAAGTCCAGGCCAATTCATCATTTTAAAGCTATTGAGTGTGGCAAGGTCCAGAGCGGACTTCGCCGCAGGAGCGGGGCCCCACCGAGACTCTGCCGGGAAGGAAAACGGAAACTGACTGAGTCCGCGAAGGAATTTCCGAAGGCTTCCGCCGGGTACCCAT
>CAYJUP010000041.1:0-12093 GCA_964373365.1 uncultured Nitrospiraceae bacterium | reverse complement strand
GTGCTCCCGGAGCGCGCACGATCAGAATGTGCTCGCTCGACGGCCGCAATGGGGCAGCCCGGCCGCCCCTCCGACATGAAGAGTGAAAAGATAATAGAGGGACCCTTGAACGCGCGCAGTAGGAGGCAGCCCTGTCGCCCCGCTGAGTGAAGAGTTCGGGAAGGGAAAGGCGACTTCCGACTTGCGTGAGAGAGCCTGCTTGCGTATCCTGTCGCTCACGGAAGGGGAGGCAGGGGAAATGGGTCAGATGGTGTTGCTTCGGCATGGCGAATCCCAGTGGAATTTGGAGGATCGCTTCACCGGGTGGGTGGACGTGCCCCTCTCACCGAAAGGCGAGCAGGAGGCCAGGGCGGCCGGGCAGAAGCTCGTCGGATTCCGATTCGATCGAGCCTATACTTCGGTGCTCAAACGAGCGATCGACACCCTGAGCATCGTGTTGGCGGTGATCGGCCAGACCGACATCCCGATCGAGAAGGACCAGGCGCTCAACGAGCGACTGTACGGTGAGCTGCAGGGGCTGAACAAGACCGAAACCGTCACGAAGTACGGCGAGCAGCAGGTGAAGCTCTGGCGGCGCAGCTACGACGTGCGCCCTCCTGGCGGGGAAAGCTTGAAAGACACCGCGGACCGGGTGCTGCCGTATTACGAGCGCCGCATCAGACCGGAGCTTCTATTAGGGCGGACTCTCATCGTCGCCGCCCATGGGAACAGCCTGCGGGCGCTGGTGATGCATCTGGATCGGCTCTCGCCCGACGACGTCCTGGAGCTGAATATCCCGACCGGCGCACCCCTCCTCTACGAGTTCGACACGGCCGGAGCCGTGCGCGCTCATCGGTACCTCTGATCGTCCGTTCCGCGCCCGCCCATCACGTGTCAGTCAAATCCAGTTCCGCCACTTGTTCGCCGATCGGATCCACCGGGATCAGGTCGATGAGCAGCGCCAGGATCTTCTGACGATCTTCAGGCTGCACCGTCCCGACAGACTCCAGGATAGAGGCGGACTCGGTGAAGACCATCACGGGAGTCCCGCCCTCCTGAACCACCCGGTCATAGGCGGACCGGCGCCCCTCCATTTCCTCGAAGTACTGCTGCACGTCGTGCCCCCTCTGCCCGAGATCCGACTCCCAGATCTTGAAGATGCACTGCCGCAGCTCGCCGAAGACCCGCTCCTTGCTCGTCTTCGACAGCGTCACCTGCAAGGCGGAGTAAACCCAGAAGAGGCTGAGTGAAAGCACCTCGCGCGTGATCTGCTGGGCCTGCTCAGGCGTCGCGTCAATCCCATACTCTTCGAGCGTCGCGCGTGACAGGGCATGCGGGATCATGGCATAAAGCGCTGCGGCGGCCTGCGCCGGAGTGTGCGGGGACGGTGACATGGGCATAGCTTCGCCGAACGGCTCCGTAAAAGAGTGTGGCGGGCCGAGCATAGCGCAACCGCATGGAGCGGGACAACTGGAGCACCCTCATCGACTCGGCGAACATCACGACCCCCGCTGCAGCTTGTCGTCCGCAGCGTATCGCATCGCAAGGCGCAGCTTGTCGCGCATCAGGTCGTATGGTAGAGTCGCGCGACGATGTCCGTCAACATTCCGAAAGTGGAGGTCGTATGCCTATGGCAATGAAGATGATGCGCGTGGTCGTGCTGGCCGGACTGTTGGCCGTGGCAGCGATCGTGACCGGTGAAGAGCCGGGACAGGCTCAAGACAATATGTGGGGCTTCGGGAGCGACGTCGGGTTCGTGAGCGGGAGCGTGGACGGGACCGTGTTTGCGCTGAATTTCAACCTCGACTATTACCTGGATCGGGCCTTTTCGTTCGGGCCCATGCTGCAGCTTGTCCCCGGCAGTGACCTGACTCAGGTGGCCGTCGCGGGGGTGGCGCGCTACCACTTCCGGACCGACTTCGTGAACATCGTCCCGTTTGCCGGCATCGGGTTCATTCATGCCGACCTGAATCGAGGCGGCGGGCCGGCCCGTGTGGATATCAACGACACCAGCCACTACATCCCGCTCGGCGTGACATTTGAGTATCAGCTCACCAGAAAGCTCGCGCTGGCCAACACGGTGATGCTCAACCTCCACGACCTGAACCTGGACCCGCCGGTCGGAAGGGATCGCACGAGTGTGGCCGTGCTGTTCGGCGTTCGGTTCGGGCCGTGAGCGGCCGCGGGGCGCCCGCCGACGCCCCGCCCCATACGCCTCACTTGCTGAATCTGACCACGATCGCGCCCATCAGATCACCCTGCTTGAAATCCTTCTTCGGGCTATCCGGGTGCTTGTTGTGGCAATCCGCGCAGGATTGGGCGATCGCGAAATCCGCCGCCAGGCCCTTGAACTGATTGCCGTCCGCAAACGTAAGGATCTTCTGCTCCGGGTTGGCCAGCATTTTTTTCAACGCATCGGTTTCAGCCTGGGTCTTCGGCAGGTTGGATTTGTAAATCGGAGTCAGGCCGATCAATCCCAACTCAAACTCTTTGATCTCAGCGCCTGCCGCTTTCACGAACTGGGCCGGCAACATGATCGCGTGATCATCCTTCGTCCAATTCTCGCTCGGCTTCACGCCCGCTTTCTTGGCCTGCTCGATGATGCCCTTGACATACACCGTCCGAAAGGCTTTGACCGTCGTGAGAATATACTTGGCCATCGCCTCTTGGGACATGTCGGCCGCAAGCACGAGCGGCACGGCCACGCCCATCGCCAGCAGCGCCATGACACTTGTTTTGACCCCGACCTTGCGTCTCATCTCGTCCTCCCGGGTGTAAGGTGGTTGATCTGGCCGGACCGTCACACGTGCCCCTGAGCTACGCCTTTTCGCTTGAGGTGTCAAGGCATCTTCCTCTGAGATGGACCGCTCCTACACGGCGAGATAAGGGGACCGGCCTTCCAGACGAGGCTTGACGCCGGCGCAGGCGGTGTGGTCTTCTGCTCCGTGCCGGAGGGTCCTTGTGGCGTGAACGCAGCGGCATGAAAAGAGGTCGCGATGCATAGCGGCTGGTCGCTCTACCAGTATGAGGGGCAATGGTTCAAGCACGAGTTTCCCGAGGCGATTCTGTCCGAGAATAAACTGGCGATCGACATCGCTGTCGAAGAGGGGGAGACGGTCACGGTGACGGCGGTCTCCACCGACGGCGTCAGGTACAAGGGCGATTATCGCTACCGGGAGGGGAGTTACTCGAACGGCGAAGTGTCCCTCGAGCGATTCAAGGGGCCCACCGGCGATGTATTGGTGGGGGAATGGCGGGAGGCCGGAGGACCGAGAGGCGATTGGATCATCAAGGTGAACGCGGCGGAATAATCACCAGATGCGGAGAAGACATCCAACCGACGGGCGTCTTCGTATATGTAAGTGGCAAACGTATTCACCCCAGGGAGGACATCATGAGAAAGCTTGTAGGGATGGCGGTCCTGTCGGTCTGCGCGATGTTCATCGGAGTCAATGGGTGGGCCGACATGGGCACGGCCGCACCAGCGCTCAAGGCGGCGGCCGGGTCCAAGGCGGAAGGGCACAATAAGGAAGGCATCGAGCACTATAAGCAAGGCCACTGGGACATCGCCAAGAAGCACTTCATGGAAGCGGCCAAGGCGGATCCCCAGTCGGCCGAGGCGCATTACAATCTGGCGTTGACCCTGGATAAGTCGGGGGACCACAAGGGCGCTACGGAGCACTTCAAGCAGGCCTTCGATCTGGGGAAGAACAGCCCCGACATTCAGAACTCCGGGGTCCTCAAAGCCCACCTGAAGATGAAGTAATCAGTTCGACCGATGTGGAAGTCATGCGGGCAGGAGCAGGCCGCGACGGGCACCTGTCCGCACTTCCACTCAGGTTTCCTCCTGTTCCCCCTTAGCGCTTGACTTGCCTTCTTGTTAGAGCTATTACTCATCACAGGCTGACCGAGGGCGAGGCCGAAGAGCACAGTCTTCCTCCCGAAGATGTCAGGCGCATTAAAAGGAAGAAGCGGGAAGGAAGTGCTCGCTCAAGGCTTGGCATGGCCGCTGGAGCCGGTGTTTGAAGCGAGGAAAAACCAGGGGGGTGCATGATGCCAGTGGGATATAAGCGAACTGTCATTGCCCGCGTCGGCGCGGCGCTCGGCTTTGTCTGCGGGGCGCTCGGACTCCTGGCGGGACTGATGGGCCATACGTGGAAATTGTGGCCGATCGGGTGGTTTACAGGCGGGGCCCTGGTCACGCTGATTGCGCTGTACGTGCTTCTAGACGGCGCCATCTCGTCCCAGAAGGCCAAGAACTGATTAACCTCTTTGGGTTTCGTGGGAGAGGGCCACCTGCCCGTCCAGGCCGGGAGACCCGAGGTGGAACGCGGTCAACCGAGGGCGGTTACTCGTTCGTACGCTGAGTGAGTTGTGGTGATTGGACGGGCGTCAGTGCTTCGAGTACTGCGGAGATCTCTTTACGGGAAGTCGCCAGGCACTCAAGCTCTAATCGAGTTTTCATGATTAAATCGTCCATCGTGGATGTCAGCCGCTCCCCGAGTTGATCACGTTCTTTCGCCGTTCGAGACAGCATGTCCCGATTGCTCGCTAAATCGAGCCGCAGCCCCTCGTAGACCGCGTGTAGCTCTTTCGCCTCCTGCACAGATGTTTCCAACTGCCTCTCACGAGCAGACAGGTCGGCCTCGAGGGCCGATCGTTCCTCTTCGCTTCGCTGCCAACGCTTGTGAAGTCTCTGAAGAGCCTGTACCCAAACCCTGAGCTCTCCAGGCCCCAGGTCCGGCATCTCCGGTAAGGCTTGCTCGCTTTGCAACGCCTTGACCGCGAATTTTAACCAATCCATGAATAGTGTGATTTCTCGTAACTTTGAGCCAACCGTGGAGGGAGGGTTTTCCTCTTCTGAAAGTGGCTTAGCCGAAAGCGCCGGTTCCTTGCGCGGATCCAGCCCCCGCACCGTGATCAATCGGTGGAGTTCCAGCAGCACCGCGACGCAGTGGCGGCAGAATGGGCGCTCAGGTGAGGAACATGAGCACCTTGTGACCAGGCTGTCATTTTCCAAATAAATTCTTTGTTGATAGCGTCCGGGGTCTCCCTCCACTTCCGATACGATACTCAGGTCATCGAGTTCAACGATCTTGACGCGATTGTGGGAAAGGTATTGAAGCCCGAGTTTAAAAGTCGGGGCCGTGACCGCCGACTGAATCGTATACGGGTAAATCTGGTCGATCCTCTGAGCTGTGCAAGAGATCTTGTTGTGCATATGAACCCCTCCCAGAGTTTGGCGATCATGGCGGCAATCGTGACCGCTTGGACATTTGTATGAGGAGATCGAGCTTTCCTGGCGACGGGGGCCTCTCCACCTGGTGCTCTGCCTTCTTCCGAGGTCGAAATCCACACGACGCCCCTTCCCCATGGAGCAAGGTCGTCGCTCCAATCGCGATTCATCGGGGGCATATTTTCTCGGATGCGGTTCAAACGGCTAAGGACGGAGTGCCGCTGACAACTTCGGCACCGGTCAATCAGCGTCCATGATGGCGGATAGGATAGGCCTCTGTACTACGAAGCCGATGCGGCGGATCGAGTGATAATTCAGATTAGGGTAGACAGATTGACATGCCAGCACTCCCACATATAGTAATTGAATATTTATGTCAATACAAAATATTGTGGTTCAAGCACGAATGGTACGACGAAGGTCGAACCGCAGAAGAAGGAGGAAGGCTAGGCCTTATCGAAATCGTTGAACAATCTGCTGCGCTCGGCAGGACTTGACCTAGCGATTCCCAGCGTACCAGATCAACAGAGATAGTAGGTTAACGACGTAATCATTCCTTCAGCACCTGCATGAAAGACCATTCTGCAAGTGCTCGGAAGGTCACCATGTTGAAGAGTATAGAGGCCAGGTGCCTGCATGTACGTTATGCTGGTGCTGCCAAGGCGTGCCCCCGCTTCCCGGAGAGGGACCTCCGCTGCTGGAGGTCCCCACGCTTTCACCAGCTCCTCACGATGATGACCGATCCAACTGTCCACTTTCGGGCTCCTGTACCCACATCCGGCCAGCAGAATTAGGCTCAGGCAAAGACCGGCGACCATTCTTGGCATGGTTGCTATCTTTTCCCTTCCTTGATCGCGCAGCGACTACCCCTGTGAGCTGCGAGATCGGAGTGGTGCGCCCGGCAGGACATGAACCTACGACCTGCGGGTTCGAAGCCACTTCTCGCCAACACGGAAACCGAGGATACCAGCGTCAATCCTGAAGATCAAGTGGACAAGGGTAAGCCAGAGTAGGGCCGCTAACCCGCAACCCCCGCGCAACCTGAGCTAAGGTGGGTGATGGGCACACCCCCTGCACCCATGAGCACAAGCATGGGACCCTCGACTGTAGATGGTGGACAAAAGGGGACTCAAGATTATCCCCATGCGAGAAACAATTTACGATCGAACTCACCCAAGAGGGTCATCCGCGATTTACGATTTAACTGTATTGTCGCTCGCGCTGCTGGGCACCGCGTACCAGGGGTCCGAACTGTCAGATCGCGGGCGTGCGCTGCTCAACCGGATCGAACGATTCGACAAACCCGTGATCGCAGCCATCAATGGGAAATGTCTCGGCGGCGGGCTCGAATTAGCGATGGCCTGCCATATGAGAGTGGCGGCGGCAGGCATCCTGCTCGGGTTGCCCGAGGTCAAGCTCGGTCTTATCCCAGGGTTCGGAGGAACCCAGCGACTCCCTCGCATCATTGGGCCATCAAAGGCCGCCGAATTAATCCTCAGGGCGAGAGCATCACGTCGGAAGAAGCGCTCACCATTGGATTGGTCAATCGCGTCGTGCCCACAGCAGACTTGCTGAGACAAGCCCAGGTTTTGGCCGGGAGGATTACGGCCAAGGGGCGCCAGGCGATCCAGTCCGCGTTACGGGCGATCCGGACCAGCCTGACAGGCCGCTGGCTGAGGGCCTCGCACGGGAGGCCGGGTTGTTCGGGGAGCTATGCGAGACTCCCGACAAGAAGGAAGGCATCCAAGCCTTTCTGGAGAAGCGGGCCCCCAGATTTACCGGCCGTTAGCGAGGCTTGAAAAGCAGCCTCCTCGCTCGGCCTCCAGCCGCATGCAGCCTCCAGAGACCCCGGTCGTCGAGGGTCTCTCCCAGCCTGCAAAAGAACACGAAATCATTTGTGAAAAACCGGGTTCAGGGCTAAAGTTTAACAAGACAGCGTCATCGCAGCATGGACCGAAGGCCGGGCCGATATGGCGTTCGACGATCTCATCAGTTCTCTCCAACACCTCGGCAAGGACCCCGCCCGCCTCATCTTCGAGGATGAGCTGACCGGTCTCTATAACCGGCGGTTCCTCTACAACTACTTCGAGCACAAGGTGCCGTGGGATGAGCTGGAGGACCGGAGGCTCTCCCTGATCATGATGGACTTGGACTACTTCAAGCAGATCAACGATGCCTACGGCCACCAGAGCGGCGACCAGGCTCTGGTGCTGGTCGCCGGGCTGCTCAAGGAGGTGGCCGGCAAGGACGGCCTCCCGATCCGGTATGCGGGCGACGAGTTCATGATCCTGCTGCCGGAGAGCCCCAAACCGGTCGCCATGGAGATGAGCGAGCGTCTGGTTGAACGGATTCACCAGCAGCCCCTGACGGTCGGCGGGCAAACCACGCTGCCCCTGACGCTCAGCATTGGGGTCGCCTCCGCCCCGGACGATGCCGAAACCGGGAAGGCCTTGATCCTGAAGGCCGACACCGCCCTCTATTACGCCAAGAAGATCGGGAGAGATCGATTCGCCAATGCGTCAGATCTGGGGCTCCAGGAAGTCTTTCCGAAGGAGGCCATCTACAAGCTCCAAGGGGCCAAGATTGCGGGACGAGCCGAACAGCTCGCCCAGGTCGCCGAGGCGCTCAAGAAGTTCAGCCAGCGGCAGAATCAGTTCGTCTTGGTTGAGGGCCAGGCCGGAATGGGCAAGACCATGTTCCTCGACACGATCCGGCAAACACTGGCGCAAGGCGACGCAGCCGTGGTGAAGGTGCACGGCATCCTCCAGGAAGGCGGGCGGGCCTACTACTTGGCGACCAACATCCTGCTCGCCCTGCTGAGCCAACTGCCGGACAAGGGGAAAAGCATTTTTCAGAGCTTGAGCCTCGGAGAGGTGCAAGCGCTCGCACAAGTGCTTCCACAGCTCGGCGGAGCGGAAGACAGGCAGCCAGTCCGGGACGAGAAAGTGCAACGCGAGCGAGTGTTCGCCGCCTTGCTGCAGTTCCTGACTAAGGTCCTCAACGGCCGTCCTTTGATGGTGCTGGTGGACGACCTGCAATTCGCCGACGAGGGCACCTTGCTGCTCCTCCGCCTCCTGATGCTGCGGTGGGGAGTCCCGCTGTTCATCTGCGGAACCAACGCGGAGGACTTCAGGTTGGAAGAGCAGGGGGAATCACCCCCCCTGGACGTGTTTTGCGCCTCCTATTGCCAGGAACTGGGCATCAGCAAGGTCTTTCTCAAGCCGCTCACCGCCTCGGACATCGCGAGCCATCTCGAGGGAATCTTCCCCCGCGTGAAGCGCCCTGAGAACTTTGAGCAGGATCTGGCTCGAGTGACCCAGGGGAATCCGCTGTTCCTGAGCGAGGTCGTGCGCAAGCTCATCTTGGACCAGAAGATCACGCTGGTTGACCAGAACTGGGTCATCACGCCGTTGGATGAGGGCTATCTCCCGCGCTCGCTGGAAGAGATCGTCAGCCAGAAAATCTCGGCGCTGGACGAAGAAAGCCGTCAACTGCTGGCCCAGGCCTCGGCCTTCGGCGGTGATGTCTCGTTGAGCTTCTTGACCGGCAGTTCCGACCACATGGAAGCTAAGGTCCTGGAGTTCGTGGACAAAGCTCGGGCCGTCGGGTTGCTCAGCTCGGACTTCGAGCTCAACGATGAAACCATCCGCTTTCTGGGGAAGCGAGTCCTGGAAATCACCTATGGTGGCATCGAGCAGGATCGCAAGCAGGCGCTGCATGAACGGATCGGGAATTACCACGAGTCGCTCTATCAGCAGCAGCTCTTGCCGTCCGCTTCATACCTGGCCTACCACTTCAAGCGATCGGCGAACCAGGGAAAGGCCATCAAGTACGAGCAGATCCAGCTCGCCCACAACCAACGGGTCTTCAGCGCGGAAGAGGCCGCCGCCTATTCGGGCGAGTCGCCGGGAGAAGATCCCCCGCCTGAGGCGCCTCTGGACGAGGCTGGTCTCGCTCAGGTGCCCGTGCTGATCCGCTCGCTTCAGACCGCGGCCCGGAACATCAGGCTGTACCCTCCGGAGAGCAAGGCGATTCTCAACGCCAACAGCCAAGCGTTGGACGCCCTGAATCAGATCCTGGCCACCAACGAGCGGGTGAATATCACGCAGTTCGAGAAGACGCTGCTTATCAACGGCCAGAAGGTCGACGTCGGGGAATTCAAGTTCGTCGCGGAAGCCTTCCTCGGGTTCTTGAGCCAGGTGGAATTGCAAGGGCTCGCGTTTCTCCGAGGGGTGCAAGAGGACGAGTTGAAGGTGCTGCTGGACGCCTTCGGGCACATCAAGCCGTATCAGATCGACCAGCGGTACTGGCAACGTTTCTCATCCGAGCATCACCTGACCCATATCAACCTGAAGCATGTCCAGTACAAAGAACGAGCCCTCCGCAAGGAGCGGGTGTCCCAGGTCCTGGCTGTCGAACAGAAACTGGAACGGGAGGAGCTGGCTCAGGTGCACGACATTATCCGCTGCTTCTTGAGCGCCGCACGGAACATCAAACTGTACCCGCTCAAGAACAATGCCACGTCCAGGGCGATCGAGCAGCTCATGGACGCCCTTCAGAACGTTCTGGTCAGGCGGTCCGTCCTCACCCTGGCGAGGGTCGGGAACATGTTACTGGTGAACGGCGACCGCGTGGATACCTCGGAGTTCAAGGGGCTCGCGGACGGGTTCCTGGATTTTCTCAAGAATCTCCGGCTCGCCAGCGTGACCTTCCTGGAGTCCCTCACCTTCGAGGAATTGCAGACCTTTATTGGATCCCTCAGACAGCTTCCCAGCACGGACCTGGGAAGTGAGTACTGGAAGCAATTTGCGGTCGAGCAGGGGCTCTCCAGCATCCTGTTCGACGAGCGCAAGTATGAGATCGGGGTCGCGGCGACCCTCAAGGAATCGGGTGGCGACCAACCGGCCGAGGCCGGTGGTGATGGGCCACCGGCCGTGGTGGAAGTGCCGGAGACCATCTCGGAAGAAGAAGAGACAGCCAGGCTGGCGGACAAAGAGCCCTTCGAGCGGTATTTGGAATCGTTTTCAGGAGGGCTGCTGGATCTCTTGCTGCAGGGTAACACCAAACGGGTCCAGCGAATGATCCAGCAGCTCTTCAGCGGGTTCCAGAAGCGGGACTCCGCAACGCGGGAGAAAGTGGTGGAGGTCTGCCGCGACTCGCTCAAGAACCTGCCGGTCGCGTTCCAGCCGCAGTTCACGAAGCTTCTCGCGGACCCGCTGCTGGCCGTGTTTGGGGAAGAGCGTGACCCCAGGTTTATGACGGAGATGGCGAGTCTCCTTCAGCGCATGGCGGCCGGCCTGATCCAGTTTTCGGAGTCTCTGGTCGCCTGCCGCGTCTTCGCGCAACTGAACGCCCGGCACCGACAGCTCGAGGATGCCACGGACGCGCGGGCCCAGACCCTTCAAAAGGTCTTAGACCGGAAACTGGAGCCGACCACTCAGACGCTGCTCCTGGAGGATCTGAGGTCCGGCGATGCCGTCCGGCAGCAGAATGCCGCTCAAGTGCTCAGCAGCTTGGGCCGAGCGGGCGTCCCGTGGCTCGTCGAGATGATCAAACAGGAAGAATCCCTGCGGGTCCGGCAGATTGCTGCGGGACTATTGACGGATCAGGGACCGAAGGCGGCCAATGTCCTGAAGCGCGAGCTGGTGACAGGCTCTTCTCCCGAAGAGCGAGCCCGGATCTTGGAAGTCGTGGACGGCGTCACGCGTACGCTCAAGACTGAACTGGCCTATGCCCTGGGCGACAAGAACCCTCAGGTCTGCCAGGCCGCCCTTCGGCTTGCGGAGCGGCTGAACGACAAGCAGACGGTGGAGCTGCTCCTCGACTACGCCGCCCATAACCAGCTTGAGCTGGCCATCCCCGCGATCCGTTGCCTGGGCAGGCTGAAGCCTGCCGGGATTGCGGAGACCCTGTGCTCCCTGATGGTACGCACCAGCGACGAAGATCGGGTGCTCGCCTACTGCCAGGCCCTGGGCCTCATCGCGGATGCCAGCAGCATTGAGCCGCTCGCGGGCATTCTCGCACCAAAGAGATGGTGGTTCCGCCGCAAGAAGTGGAGATCCCAGGTGCGGGCGGCAGCGGCCTTTGCCCTGGGCCAAATCCCGCATGCGCAGGCAGCCCAGGTACTGGCGTCCTTCGTGAACGACCGGGATCCGAGGGTCCGGCAAGTAGCCCGGAAGTCGGCCAAACAGTAGGCCGCCTGCCTCTCCGCGCGCTCTTATCCCCTTCCGCTGGCGTCACGGCGACGGCAAGGCCAGCATCCCCTCAAGTCCGGGTGTCCGCTGACCGATCTCTTCAGGGGGGCAGTCCGTGGAGATCAGCCAATGGGACAGCTCGAACGCCTGCGTGAGGAAACGGAATGCTTGGCACCGGCCTCGAATTGGCAATGGCCTGCCACGTGCGGGTGGCTGCGGCCGGCGTCTTACTCGGCTTACCCGAGGTCAAGCTTGGCCTTATTCCGGGGTTCGGAGGAACCCAGCGACTCCCCCGCATCATTGGGCCTCAAAGGCCGCGAAATTGATCCTCACGGGCGAGAGCATCACTTCAGAGGAGGCGCTCAACATTGGACTGGTCAATCGCGTTGTGCCCGCAGCGGACCTGCGAGAAGCAGGCGGTGTCTTGGTTCAAGATTGTGCGAGCGCAAGAGGTGGTCACTTGATTCCAGGCGGAAATAAACAGGCAGTCGATCGGCTGGACGAACCGGTGGATACGGCCCTGGCAGAGGCCCAAAACGCGCCCCCGCCGCACCCTGCTCATTTGGTGGGCTTGTCTGGTAATTCGGAAATGGTGGAAAGATTTGGTGCGCCCGGCCCGACTTGAACGGGCGACCTGCGGGTTCGAAGCCCGACGCTCTATCCAACTGAGCTACGGGCGCACAG
>CAYJUP010000040.1:0-12171 GCA_964373365.1 uncultured Nitrospiraceae bacterium | reverse complement strand
CCAGCGCGTATTACCCAATCCAAATGGTTAGAGTCACGTCATTCAGCCTATTGCATTTTAAAATTGAAGGAGGCGGTCCCATGTATCACCCCAAGCGATCTCTCCATCCTCTCAGCCGTTTCCTCGGCCTGATCGCCGGGGGAGCCCTGTTGTGGCTCCCGCTTGCCGCGTCGGCCGAGTCCGCCTCATCCCATGCCGCGCACGCTACCGCTCAGCAGACCGCGATGTCACATCAGACACCGGCCTGGGCAGAGAAGTTGAAGGGCCAGACCATCGTCGAAGACATAATGGAAGGGCGGCCCGAGCGAGCTGCCATGGTGGAGCGGCAGCATGAGCGCATTATGTTGCAAATGCAGCAGGATCTGCAGACGCAGACCGCCGATGGGTTCTACAACAACATGTCGATGATGCACCAGTATGGTGCCGGCGGGCAGGATTTGATGTTGGTGTCGGACCCGAGGACCGAGCCGGTCTCCATGCAGGGCGGTCGGTGTCCCGCCAGCGCGCCGGTCACGAAGTACGACATCTCGGCCATCAATGTCGAGATCTCGATCAACCAGTGGCTGGACTACTATCCCGGCTACATGTACGTGTTGACCGAGAATCTGGAAAAGGCCCGTGAGGAAGAGGCCAAGAACAAGGCGGCGCGCGAGAAGGAGGGATATGATCCCGGCGCGGTCGCCAATGGGCTCCAGAACCAGTGGATTCAACCGCTGGTCATCCGTGGGAACCAGGGTGACTGCGTGAAGGTCACCTTACAGAACACACTGGAGGGCGGCGAGGATGTCAGCCTGCATATCCACGGATCCAGCATGGTGGTCGGCGCCACCGGCAAGGCGGCGACTACGACCAACCCGGACTCCATCGCGGCACAGAATAAGAGCGTGGAGCTGGAGTGGTACATCCACCCGAACACGCAGGAAGGGGGACGGCAGTTCCACAGTTACAGCAACGATCGCGAACTGACCGTGATGGGCCTGTTCGGAACGTTCGTCGTGGAGCCCAAAGGGTCTCACTATCTCGATCCGCTGGGCACGGGCGACCCGACTCCGATGAAGAGCGGGTGGCAGGCCATCATCAAGAACGGAACCGGGCCGGACTTCCGCGAGTTTGTGATCATCTATCATGAGGTGGGCGACGAAGCGTTCCGCCCGGTGAATAAGAAAAGCGACTTCCTTCCGCAACGTGATCCGCTGACCGATTCGTATCGGCCGGGCGGTCGGGCATTGAACTACCGGAGCGAGCCGTTCGGCATCAACAACATGCACGTCCAGCACGAGTATTTCGGGTTCGAAGATGAGTCGATGGGGTACAGCTCCTACGCGTTCGGCGACGCCGCGACCACGATTCCGCGCAGCTACCTGGGCGATCCGGCGAAGTTCCGCCTGGTGCATGGCGGCTCCGAGGTGTTCCATTCCCACCATCCGCATGGCGGCGCCATTCGCTGGCCGCGGAGCCCTCGCGCCATCGACGAGATGCCCTTGTGGCATACGGCCAAGAACGGCCCGGTGAAGTACCCGGTGATCCGGGCCAAGACGGACCGTGTGGACGTGGAGGTGATCGGGCCCTCAGAAGCGCTGGATCTGGAGACGGAGTGCGGGTCGGGGCTGTGCCAGCAGCTGGCCGGCGACTTCCTGTTCCATTGCCACGTCGCGCACCACTATGTGTCAGGGATGTGGGGCTACTGGCGGGTCTACAACACGCTCCAGGTCGGGGACTACCGCAACGATGTGATGCCGGACCTGCGGGAGCTGCCGGAGCGCAAGGGTCGCATGAAGGCTGGCGTGACCTCCGAACAGTTGATCGGCAAGACGGTGGATTGGTTCGGGAAGTCCTTCCAGGTCGTTGAGAAGGGGAAGACCAACTGGAAGTCAAACCCGGCGGTGGTCACGATCAAGGACTGGGTGGAGATGCAGCTCCCGACTCAGGGGAAGCCGGGGCACAAGGATGACGAGAGGGGGCAGATCGTCTCTTACGACGCGACCGTCCTGGACTGGATCTGGAAGGGCAATCGGGCGATGACCGAGAAAGAGAGCACGATGGACAATCCTAAGTACAAGTCCAAGACGCCGGGCGAGCGGCAACCAATCCTGTTCGAGCTCACGACCGGGAAGGTGGCCTGGCCGCATCTCCGGCCGCATTTCGGGAAGCGGGTCATGTTCTCGCCGAGTCACAACGGCGCGCCTTGGCTGGAGATGATCCACCAGGATGAGAACGGGGAGCGGACCGCTGAGCCGGCGCAACCCGGTGAAAATGGACGGTGGAGTCTGTGTCCGGACAACGCGGGGCGGAAGTTTTACAACGTCCACTTCATCAAGTTGCCGATCACGATGGCCAAGCAACAGGGTAAGGAGCCATCGGTGGTGGACAAGAACGGCCTGATCTATGTGCTCCATGAGGAAGAAGCCGCGATTCGGGCGAAGGATGACCTCAAGTATCCGCTCGTGGTCCGCGCGAATATCTATGATTGCGTGGACTGGATTCTCACCAGCGAATGGGAAGACGACGACTACACGAACTTCCAGTCGTCCAAGATCAACACCCATTTCCACTTCATCCAATTCGACAACCAGTCTTCGGACGGCGTGATCACCGGCTTCTCGTATGAGCAGTCGGTGCGGCCGTTCACGATGCTGTCCAAGAAGACGAACAAGGGGCTGCCGGCTCCGATGAACTCGGCGCTGATCGCCGCCGCAAAGAAAGGCGCCACCAGCATCACGGTGAAGAATGCGGCGCAGTATCACGTGAATACCGAGTTGCTGGTGGGGGCCGATAACGTGCAAGGGAACGAGGTGGCCAGGATCAAGGAAATCAAGGGCAACACGCTCACCTTCTATAAGCCTCTGAAGCACGATCACCCGGCAAACGACATCGTGACCGTGGAGTTTGTCCGGCAACGGTTCTGGGCTGACGCCGACGTCGGGACCGTGTTCTGGCACGACCACGCCTTCGGGGCCACGACCTGGCCGCACGGTGGCTTCGGGACCTTGCTCATCGAGCCGGTCGGTTCCACGTATCATGATCCCAGGACCGGGAAGGAGATCCGGAGCGGCCCCATTGCGGATATCCGGACGGTCGAGCCGGTGGGCTACGGAGTGAACGGCAGTTTCCGGGAATTGATGGTGCAGGTCCATGACACGGTGCCGCATACGGTGAACATCGTGACAGCGGGGAACCCGCCGGGCCAGCCGGTCGAAGTGGCGCTGGAGGCGGGCAAGACCGTGTCGTTCATGATGCCGGAGAAGATTTACATGACGCCGATGCCGTTCTTGAACGGCGGGACGCACACGACCGGAAGCGGCCTGAACTTCCGGGCTGAGCCGATCGCGCAACGGTTGGCCGGCAACCCGGACGCGTCCAAAATCTTCAGCAGCGCGGTCCATGGGGATCCGGATACGCCGCTCTTGCGGGCGTATGTGGGAGACACGATGGTGTTCCGGCTGTTGCATACGCTCATGAACGAGACGATGACCTGGACACTCTCCGGCCATACGTTCTTGACCGAGCGGTATGCCGGCGACGCCAACCGCAAGAACTCGATTCACATCGGCATCGCCGAGCGGTACGACCTGGTCATTCCGCAAGCGGGCGGGCCCAGGTTGCAGGTGGGTGACTACATTCACTTCAACGGCCGGGCCTCCAAGTTTTCCGAAGGGGCTTGGGGCCTTATTCGGGTGTTGGACAAGGAAGTGCCGGACCTCCAGAAGCTCCCGGCCGGGTATTCAGGCCGGAACGAGATTCCGAAAGCCCAACCGGTCTGTCCGGAAGGAGCGCCGGTGAAGAGCTTCAACGTGGTGGCCATGGATTACCCGTCCATGAAGTTTAACCCGAAGGCGCCCGAGACGATCGAGGTGGACTTCGAACGGAAGATCCAGGTCGCCAACCCCGAGGCGAAGATCTACACGCTGGAGGAAGAGGCATTGAAGGTCGCGACGGGTATCCAGCCGATGCCGCTGACGTTGCGCGCGAACGTCGGAGACTGTATCAAGGTGAATTTGAAGAACAAGATGAAGGCCGGCCGGGCGTCATTCTCGGCGATTTCGCTGGCGTTCGACCCGAAGGACTCGCTGGGCGCGAACGTGGGGAACAATCCAGGTGATCAGACGATCGGTCCGGGAGAGAGCCGCACGTACACCTACTATGCGGATCCCTTCCTGGGCGAAATCTCGTCACTGGTGTGGGATTGGGGCAACGTGATGCTCAATCCGCGCAACGGGCTGTTCGGCGCGGTTGTGATCGGGCCCCAGGGCTCCAAGTACCGGGACCCGAAGACCGGCGAGGACATCTCACAGAAGAACAGTTGGGTCGCGGATGTGATCATCGACCGGACGATCCCGGGGAACGAGACGCGGGTCAACTACCGGGATGCCGCCCTGTTCTTCCAGGACGAGGACAACATCATCGGGACCAGCTTCATGCCGTACGTGCAAAACGTGGCCGGGCTGACCGGCGTGAACTACCGGTCGGAGCCGTACAAATACCGTGAGGAAACGGGCTGCTCACTGGGCAAAATGTTCCAGCCCTGCGTGGCGGACAAGCCGGAGGACCCGGTGACGCCGATCATCGAAGCGCACGCGGGCGACCCGGTCCGCATCCACGTGTTCGGCGCGAACAACGAGCAAAACCAGATGTTCAGCGTCGAGCAGCACGAGTGGCCGATCGAGCCGTTCATGCGGGGGGCCGACCAGATCAGCGTGGTCGAGTTCTCCGGCTCGGAAACGATCGACGCCTTCCTCGGCTCAGCGGGTGGACCGTACCGGTTGCCGGGCGACTATGTCTGGAGCAACCAGCGGCTGCCATACGCGCAGTCGGGGCAGTGGGGTTATCTGCGCGTGCTCCCGACGGCTGATCAACGGCTGCTGCCACTGTCTGGCGCCGTCGCCGGCGTGAAGAAGGCCGAGGCCCAGCAACCGGAAGCGGTCACGGTCATGCCGGTCGCCTCGAAGTAACCGCGGCCTCTACCCACAAAGACCGGTACCTGACGAGGGGGGAGCTGTCGAGGCTCCCCCTTTTTTTATCGGAGTCTTCATGAGAGGGTACTCGGATACTGCAGCAACTCATCCGGAGGTTTTCATGAGATATCTGACTGCCGCACTTTGTATGGCGGCGCTGTCATTTGGCGTACTCTTGGAGGCATTGCCGGCCTGGTCCTATGAGGAAATCGCCGTCACCAACGGAGGAGCGATCACCGGAAAGGTGACGATCACCGGCGGGAAGCCGACCCCCAAAGGATTCACCCTGGTCACGTTTCCGGACCCGGTGTATTGCGGGCGCATCTCGACCGGCACTGGCTGGCGGCTGCTGGAGGAGTTCAGGATCGCGCCGGACGGCGGCCTGAAAGACGTCATCGTGATGCTGGCGGATGTGCCGCGCGGCAAGCCGTTCGCGTTCATCCCGCCCACCATCGAGGCCCGGGACTGCCGCTTCCTCCCGTTTGTGACCACGGTGCGAGACAGCCATGAAGTGAAAGTGGTGAATATGGACCCCGTCATGCATGACATTCAGGCGTATGAAACCTCGCACCTCGGACCCCGCGTGTTGTTCAATGTTCCTCTGCCCATGAACCCGCATCACCCCAGCTCTGCAGGAGTGGATGCTCAGTACCATAAGCACCTCCCCGGCGAACCGATGGCACAAACGATTGACATGACGAAGGGCCGGCGGATCTTCGTCATGCAGTGCGGGTTTCACGCATACATGGAAAGCTGGGGCATGGCGGTGGAGAATCCCTACTACGCCGTCACCGGAACAGACGGCACCTTTACGATCACCGAGATACCAGCAGGAGACTATCTGCTGGTGGCCTGGCATCCACAGGCCGGAGCGATGCTGGAGCAGAAGGTCACGGTGACGGCCAAGGGGACGGCGTCGGCCAACTTCCAGTTCAGAGCGCCGACCGGGCGCCGGAGTCCACACGAGATGGTTGAGAATCCGCACTTCGGGCTGGAAGCGCTAGGGAAGCCGCTGCAGATCGTGCCCACGTTGGAGCTGCAGAAGCCGTGAAGCGTGACGGGTGACACGTGACGCGTAAAAGGTGAAGGGTGAAACGGGAGGAAAAGATCGGGTTGCCTGATACACGTCACGCGTCACGCGTCACGTGGCCCCGGGCGGCCAGCGCGACCCTGCTGGGACTGAGCCTGATGGTCGGAATCGCGCTTCCTTCGGCTGCCTACGACGTCGTGGAAGTCCGGAATGGCGGATCCATCACCGGAACGGTGACGTTGGAAGGCCCAGTCCCGGCCCCCAAAGGGTTCAACTTGGTGACGTTCCCGGACCCTGAGTACTGCGGTCGGATCTCGGACGGGAATGGCTGGAGGCTGCTCCATGATTTCACCGTGGACACGGCTGGCAGCTTAAAGGATGTGCTGGTGATGCTGGATGGGGTCGAGGCCGGAAAGTCGTTCGATCTCTCGGTCCCGCGCGTGGAGGCCCGCGACTGCCGATTCAGTCCCTTCGTCACCGTCGTTCGAGACGGGCATGCCGTGGAAGTGGTCAACATGGACCCGGTGATGCACGATGTCCAGGCCTACGAAACCTCTCTCTTGCTGGGAGCGCGAGTCCTGTTTAACTCGCCGTTGCCGATGAATCCCCACCATAAGCGGGGTGACATACACGCGACCCATCGGCATCTCCCGGGCCAGTCCATGCTGGAACGCATCCGCCTCAGCAAGGGTCGTCGGATCTTCGTCATGCAATGCGGCTTCCATGCCTACATGGAAAGCTGGGCGCTGGCCGTGACCAGCCCGTATTACGCGATTACCGACGGGGCGGGGAGGTATACCATTGAGAACATCCCGCCCGGAACCTATCGCTTGGTTGCCTGGCATCCGCAGACCGGCCCCATGCTGGAACGGATGGTGACGGTCGAGCCGAATGGACGCGTGACGATGAATCTCTCCCTGCAGGCGCCTGTCGGGCGCCGTACCGCCTTTCAGGTGATGGAGCCTCCCCGGTTCGGACCGGGGGTGCTGGGCCGACCCCTGGAGATCCTTCCGCTCGTGGAACACCAACACTAAGGCCAGTGGCAAGCCTGAAATTCAGACCCCCGCTCATCTTGCGTTTCCTCCTTTTGATCTTGCTCATTGTGGCCTTGCCAGTAGTCCCTGTAGTGGCCGCCGGTTCCAAGCAATCAGACCCGCTCCAGGAAGCCCAGGCCGCGTTTGAGCGGAAGCAGTATGACCGGACCTTGGCGTTGATCGAACCACTGATCAACCAGAGGAGCGGGCCACTCGAGGCCCAACGGCTGAAGATCCGAAGCCTGGTTCGACTCGGCCGACCCCCGGATGCCTTGACTGAATACGAGCGGCTGGAATCGCGGGCCGGCGGGGACGACGTTCACCTGCTCCGTGAGGTGGCGATCGGATTCATCACCGCCGTCCTGAAGGACATGCGGGAGCAGATGCGGGGAGCCGCGTACACCGCCCTCAAAGAGCTGGATGCCGATGACACGATCCCGTATTTCGAAGATGGGCTGAGCGATGGATCAGGCCTTGTGCGAACGCTCGCTGCCGAAGGTCTTGGGCGCCTCGAGGCGGGCCGGCGCTCGGTCAAGCTCCGGAAGGCGGTAGAAGACCCGGCGGCCATGGTGCGGGTCGCAGCCCTCAAGGCGCTGGGACGAACGGGCGACCGCTCGGTCATGACCCTGGTTGAACATGCTCTGAATGATGAACAGCCCATCGTGCGAGTCGCGGCCTCCGGCGCGCTGGCCATGCTGGGAAAGAGCGAAGGGTGGAGCCGGGTCCGCGGGGCTGCCGCGGTGCCGAACCCTGATGAGCGGAGCGCCGCGCTGCGGATGCTGGGGGAGCTGCGGGATCGCCGGGCGCTGCCGATTCTGAAACAGGCCCTCGGCGATGCCCAACCCTCCGTCCGAGGGGCCGCCGCCGCTGCCTTGGGGGACCTTGGGACGCTGGAAGCTGCGCCGGCACTCGCTCAGGCGGTGAGTGACCCAATCCCGGCCGTGCGGGCCTCCGCTGCAGTGAGTCTGGGATCGTTACAGGCACCAGAGTCAGCGCCGGCGTTGAGAAAGGCGATGGCCGATGCGAATCCCGCTGTGCGAGCCGCAGCGGTCTCGGCCCTGCTGCACATGGGGATTCCCTATGCGGAGACCGCCCAAGTGATCCGCGACCTGACACAACATGCCGATCCCGGCGTCAGGGCGTCCGCGGCCCGAGCCCTTGCCCGAGCCCGGGGCCAAAATGCGAAGGACGCGATCGAAACTCTGCGTCTGCTCTTGGATGATCCCCTTCCGAGGCCCCGCATCGCCGCCGCCAGAGCGCTCGGCCAAATCGGTGGTGGAGAAACAGTCGCGATCTTGAAGAAAGCGCTCAGGGATCAGGATGAGGCGGTCAGGGCGACCGTGGGCGGAGCCCTCGGACGCGTGCTGTTGTCCGTGACTAGCCGCCACAACCAGTTGGGGAAAAAATAAGCTTTGTCCGATGGCCGGCTTTTGGCCTTGACACCGTTCTCTATGGCTGTATAAAATTCTTCCTCCGGTGGGACAGCCGGCGACGTGGCGGTCGAATGTTGGAAAGACTCTCGCCTACATTTATGAAGATGGAGGAAGGTTATCATCCGGTCTAGGTTGTCAATCACAAGGAGGCAGTAACATGAAGAAAGGTGTGTTCATAGTGTTTGCCTTGGCGGTGGTGGCGTTCTTGGCCGCGCCACTCACATCGTTCGCGGGGGGAACGATCACCGGCAAGGTGACGTATAGCGGCAAGGCGGAGGAGAAGGAGTTCCTCTTCTCGAAGTTCCCTAATCCGAAGTTCTGTCCGAAGAATCCTCATCCGGAGCTCGTGAGAGGCGAGAAGCGGATCCTGCCGACGATCCAGGTCGGGAAGGATGGAGGCCTGAAGGCCGCGGTGGTCGCGGTGAATGACATCGAGGACAAAGCCTTCATGGAAGCCTACAAGGGCACCGACGTCGTATCGGAGTTCTGCGAATTCCTGCCGTTTACCGGGGTCGTGGTGAAGAAAAAGAACTTCCACGTGGAAAATCATGATTCCGATCCTGACGATCCGGGACCCAAAGGTGATTTTCCTGGCAAGAAAGGCGTCCTGCACAACCCGCACACGTTCGAGGTGCTGGGGGCCAGCTCCTCCACGGTATTCAACATCGCTCTGGCGGAGAAGGGCTCCAAGCTGGACAAGCCGGTAGTGCTGCGCAAGGACAAGCAAGGCTCGATTTTGCGGCTGCAGTGTGATCAACATGAGTTTATGCAGGGGTTCTTCCTGCCGGTGGAGAACCCGCACTATGCCGTGGTGAAGGATGACGGCACGTTCGAGATCAAGGATGTTCCGGCCGGCAAGCACAAGCTGGTGGCCTGGCATCCGTTCGCGGGCAAGGTGGAAGCCGAGGTGGATGTGCCCGAGGGCGGGAGCGCTCAAGCGAAGTTCGAGATCAAGAAGAAGTAAGGCAGCTCGTCTGCCTCGCAGAAGGGCGGTGGCCGCAACAGGCCACTGCCCTTGTTGTTTGCCCCTGTATCGCGGTTCTCCTCCTAGCGGGACTCTGACCTCTTTCACTTTGCCTCTCTCACGCCAAGCAGTGTCTTGGTCTGACACACCCATGTTCGCCCTAGTGTCAATCTGCCAGGACCCCAACCGCTTGATGCATTCTGACTGCTTCGTACACAGTCGGACGCCCCCCCTCTTTCGTAGGGGGACCCCCCCTACGAAATGGGGTATTGCGTTTGCCGCGCGGTCCGCGTATAAGCGTGCGCCCCGACGATGCCGCGTGCCGGTGGCGTGATCCCTCTGTGGAACATCACTGTGACGGCCCCTGGGGTCTCCGTCGTCGGTCTGAAGTTCCTGCTGTAACGCATCAATGACGTGTCTAGCGTCTGAGAACTCCAGCAAGAGAGTTCCGGCGATCCTCGTCGCCGTTCTCGGCCTAGGCCTCCTCCTGACCGGTGGAATCTTCGGATTACCGCCGGTCCACGCGCAGAGCGCATCTGATTTCTTCCTGCACGGCGCCGGCCCCGATGCCAATCCGCCCACGCTCTTCCTGAATACCACCGCGCCCACCGCCACGACGGCGAAGTACAAGGACTCCACCAAGCTCAAGTTTAGCGTGGACAACGCCTGGAAGAAGGTCGGCACCTGGGCGGCGCAACCGGCGCTGACCGTTGGGCCCCTCAGCGCCGTGAGCGACCTGCACGTCTGGCTGGGGCTCAAGAGCAGCGCGGATCAGGGGGCCACGGTCGATCTACGGGCCGAACTCTACAAGAACGGCACGCTTCTCACCTCGAGCCTCAGCCGCTGCCTCACGGGGCTGAGTGGGGCGGCGAGCCTGGCCCAAGCAGTGACAGTCCCCTTCGGCGCCGTGGTCCCGGTGAGCTTCAACGGGACGACCGACCAGCTCGTCCTCAAGCTCGACGCCCGAATCGGCACCAACCCGGATGACACCCAATGTGCTGGGCCCAGCATCGTGGAGGGCCTGCGCCTCTACTTCGACAGTACGACCCGGTCGGCGCGGTTTGGCGCGACGATCGGCGCGGCCAATCAGGGGCCGACCGCGGTGCCAGGCGGGCCATACAGTGGGAACGTGGGCCAACTCATTCAGTTGAACGGCGCCGGTTCCAGCGATCCTGAGAACAATCCGTTGACCTTCACCTGGAACTTTGGCGATGCCACGACCGGCAGCGGGCCGACGCCCAGCCATCCGTACAGCACCCCGGGCACCTTCACCGTGTCCCTCACGGTGGACGACGGGCAGGGCAACACCCACACGGCCACGACCCTCGCTCGGATCCTGGGAACTCTGGCGCAGGCCCGCGTGAGCCACACGGCGACGCTGCTCCCGACCGGCAAGGTGCTCCTCGCCGGAGGGACGGGCCCCACCGGGGTGCTGAGCAGTGCCGAGCTGTTTGACCCGGTGATGTTGAGCGCGACCGCGCTGTCGAGCAGCCTCACCACCGCCCGGACGGAGCACACCGCGACGCTGCTGCCCCAGACGGAGACCCTCCTGATCGCCGGACAGGACAGTCTCGGCCTCCTGTTCAGCACGGAGATGTTTAATGTGAGCAGCGGGACGTTCCGGACCCTGCCGCCCACCGTGCAAATTCTCCGCTCCGGCCACACCGCCACCGGGCTCCTGGATGGCCGCGTGCTGATTACCGGGGGCCAGAGTTCTGGAGCCCTGAGCACCGTCGAAGGGTTCAATGCCCAGACGGCCCTCCTCTTTCAGCCGTCGTACGATCCCGAGGCCGGCACCTTCACGGTGCTCCCCAACGGCTTGGTCACGCCCCGCTGGGACCACACCGCGACGCTCTTGCCGGATGGGCGCATCCTGATTGCCGGCGGGCGGAACGACACGGGCGTGCTCGCCTCAGCGGAGATCTTCGATCCGGCCACTGAGACGTTCACGGCGCTTACAGGCGCTCTGATGACGCCGCGGGCCGGGCATAGCGCCACCCTCTTGCCTGATGGCCGGGTGCTGATCCTTGGAGGCGACACGGCCGGCGGCGCGTTGGCCACGGCCGAGGTGTTCACCCCCGCCACCGGGGCCTTTGCCGCGATCACCCCAGACCTCAGCCTCCCACGCGTCAACCATACCGCTACGCTGCTGCCGATCGGGCTCGTGTTGATCACCGGCGGGCAGAGCAGCAGCGGGATTCTCGCCACCGCCGAACTCTACACACCCTCCCCGCCGGACGCGACGGCGCCCATCGTGGGCCAAGTCGGTCCGCCCAATGGCGCCACGGGCGTGGATTTGACCGAGATTATCGGCGTGCGCTTCTCGGAGCCGGTGGACGTGCGGACGCTGACTGGAACGAGTGTCACGCTCACCGGCGGCGGACCCGTGGCGGCGACCATCAGCCCGGGCGAGCAAGGGCTGATGCTGTTCGTCGTCCCGAATAGCCCGCTGGCCCCCGGCACAACCTACACGCTCTCGCTCAGCTCGGACATCAAAGACACAGCCGGGAATGCGCTGGCACTGTTCACGAGCCAGTTCACCACCGTCGCCGTACCGACGATCACGAGCTTTACCCCGACGAGTGGGCCCGCGGGCACGGCCGTCACGATCACAGGAACGAACTTTGATCCGGTCGCGAGCAAGAACGAAGTCAAGTTCAACGACGTGACGGCCACACTCAGCTCGGCCTCAGCCACCTCGATCATGGCCACGGTGCCACCTGGCACCACCACCGGCCCCATCACCGTGAGCACGCGT
>CAYJUP010000039.1:7281-12182 GCA_964373365.1 uncultured Nitrospiraceae bacterium | reverse complement strand
GATAGCTGATAGCTCAGAGCTACCGGCTGCTCGCCATTCGCTACTTTTCGCGTGCAATTTTCAGAAACACATCTTCCAGATCACGCTGGCCGAAGCGCGCCGTGATCTCCCGGGCCGTGCCCTGCGCGACGATCTTACCCCGCTGCAGAAAAATGATGCGATCGGACATTTCTTCCATCTCGCGCATGTTGTGCGAGGTGTAGAGCATGCTCAAGCCGGACGACCGGCGCACGTCTTTCAGGAGGCTGCGCGTCTTGTGCGCGACATCGGGATCGAGACTGGCGGTCGGCTCGTCCAGGAACAGCACCTTCGGGTCCGTCAGGATCGCCTTGGCCAGCGTGAGCCGCGTCATCTGGCCGGAGGACAGCTTCCTGGTGACCTTGGTCCGAAACTCTTCCATCTCCAGTTTCTTCACCACGTCGTCAATGCGCCGGGGGATCTCCGCGAGGCCGTAAAGCTTCGCCACGACCCACAGGTTCTCCTCCACGGTCAGCGAGTAGGGCATCGAGATGTAGCTGGACGAGAAGTTGATCTGCTCCAAGATCCTCTCGCGGTGTTGGGCCAGGTCCAGGCCGAACATGCGGATCGAGCCGGCGGTCGGGGTAATTAACCCCAGCAGCATCTGGATGGTGGTGGTCTTCCCGGCTCCGTTCGGCCCCAAGAGGCCGAGAATCTCACCAGGCTGAATGTCGAACGACACTCCATTCACGGCGGTGAAATCACCGAATCGCTTCGTCAGGTCTCGGACTTCAACGATGGGCGTGGGCATTGATCGCTGGGTTAAAACAGAAACTCGCGGATTTTCTCTGGCAGATGGCAGGTCTCGCAACGCTTGTCGAGGACCTTCCCCTCATGCATGGTCTTGCCGTCGTGGCAGCGGAAGCAATCGGCCAGGGCCGCTTTTCGGAGCCTGCTGCCCTCCGGATAGTCGGGATAGTGCGGCTGGCTGTCCTCGGACACGTGTCCACGCGGGATCACGATGGGGTAGCCCTTGATCGGCTTCCCGTGGACGACTTGAGAGTGACAGGTCGTGCAGCCCTCCCCCTTCGCCCGCTTGAAGAACGCCTCTATGTGCTTCCGGTGGCTCATGACCAGCCCGACTTCCTTCACGGGGGGAGGTAGATCGCGGGCGGCGACCTCCGATACGCGCAGGATGGCCCGATGACAGCTCAGGCAGACTTCGG
The DNA here is from genome assembly GCA_964373365.1 of uncultured Nitrospiraceae bacterium. Classification (GTDB taxonomy): domain Bacteria; phylum Nitrospirota; class Nitrospiria; order Nitrospirales; family Nitrospiraceae; genus CAYJUP01. The sequence goes on along the minus strand of CAYJUP010000039.1, from coordinate 10,998 downwards.
TGTGGACGGTGGCTTGCAGGTTGTGTGCATCGGTGGGCGTGCTGAAGAGATAAATCGCCACGTCCTTGAGACCGGCTTGGACTTTGTCGTGCAGATATCCCTCGACGGTGGGTCGGACATGGCAGTCCACGCAGGTCACGTCCTTGTGCGAGGATACGAGCCAACTGTCGTAGGAGGGTTTGATGTTGTGGCAGCTCGCGCAGAACTTGGGGTGACTGGTCAGCGGTACAGCAACGCCCCCAAGGGCCAGCGCGCCGGCGAGGATCGCCATGATGACGATGGCCTTGGGCGTCAGGATCATGCCACCGGACGTTTGGGAAAATGACGGATAATGAGCTCGCTCAGCCCCTTCACGTCGTCAGGGTCCAGACGGGGCACCGGCGCGGCTAACGGTTTGTGGGACACGACCGCCAGAAGGCCTTCCGGAGACACCGCGACCTCGCCCATCTGGTCGCGTACGACGATGATCTTTGGATATCCCTCGCTCTTCCACCCTTCGGCAATAATCAGATCGAATTCATGATCAAGAAACCGGTCCCGTAGCTCCTCCACCTTGATCTGTTCGGACACGTCGGAAAACATCGCCAGGCTGCCCCTCGACAGCACAATCACGGCGCTGGCTCCGGCCCGTTTATGCCGCCAGCTATCTTTCCCCTCGGTGTCCAGGTCGAAGCCGTGTCCGGCATGTTTGATAGTGGCCACGCGGTATCCGGCCCTGACCAGCTCCGGGATGAGACGCTCGATCAGCGTGGTCTTCCCGCTGTTGGACCGTCCAACGAAAAAGAGGATGGGTACGCTCATGGCACGTTAATCGTTAAACGTGAACCGTTAATCGTCACAAGTTGATAGTGTTCCATTACTGCGTTGAACGAACAACGATTCACGGTTAGCGATCCCAAAGCTGCTCACTCAGCACCTGCACGTTGACCGTGTCCCCCGGGTTCAGCCGTTCCACTTCCTCCGGCACATCGATCAGGCAATTCGCCTTCACCATCGAGGTCAGGATGCCGGAGCCCTGATTGCCCGTGGTCCGAACCGCCAACACATCATTTTCCCGGCTCAAAATCCCCCGCAGAAAATGCCGGCGGTCAGGACGTTTCGAGAACTTCTCCTGGAACACCGCCCGCACCACCGGGCGGCCGTAACCGCGGTGCCCACCCATCTTGAGCATGGCCGGCCGCACGAGCTGCTCGAAGGTCACCATCGAGGAGACCGGGTTGCCCGGCAGTCCGAAGGCCAGCTTGCCCAGGATCTTCCCGAACGCCAACGGCTGCCCGGGCCGGATCGCCAGCTTCCAGAAATGCATCTCGGCGCCCAGGTCCTTGAACACCGCTTTCGTGAAATCGTAGTCGCCCATCGAGACGCCGCCGGACAGCACCAGGATATCGGCGGTCAGGCCCTGCTTGATCTTTTCCTTCAAGGATGCGGGCTGATCCCTGGCGATGCCGAGGAGGATGGGGATACCGCCGGCCTCCTGCACCGCGGCCGCGATCCCGTAGCTGTTCGAGTTGATGATCTTGTCCTCGTCGAAGCGTTCGTCGAGGTCGGCGAGCTCATCGCCGGTGGACAGGATCGCCACCCGGGGCCGCTGATGCACGAAAACGAAGGACTTGCCGAGGATGGCCAGCATGCCAGCCTCGGCCGGGCGGATCTGCGTCCCCTTGGCGATGATGCAGTCCCCCTTCTTGACGTCCTCGCCCTGCGGACGGATGTTCGCGCCGCGCTCGACGGCCTTGAAGATGCGGACGGTGTCGCCGGTGGCTTCGGTTTCCTCCACCTTGACCACCGTATCGACGCCCTTGGGAACCGCTGCGCCCGTCATGATCCGGATCGCCTGACCGGGGCCGACCGTCTTGGTCGCCACCGTTCCGGCCTGCACCTCCTCGATGATCTTGAGCTCGACCGGTTTGGTGATCGCATGCTCCTGCTTAATGTCCTCCCAGCACACGGCGAAGCCGTCCATCGCGGAGTTATCCCAGGGCGGGTTGTCCCTCTGGGCAATGATATCCTCCGCCAGCACGCGACCGAGCGCGTCGAGCAGTCCGACTTTCTCGATCCCCAGCGGCTGAGCCGCCGCCAGGACCGTCTTCTGCGCGTCTTGAAGGAGAGTGAGTCCTTCCATCTTAGATTCCGTCGGGCGAGTAGCACATAGCTAATAGCAAGCAGCAAGAATTTCTGATCGGCAAGCTGTTCGCTGTTCGCTATTGGCCCTTTCTCGGCGAGACCCGCAACAGCGATCCGCTCTTCTTACAGAACTGCTCGACCTTGTTGGCGATGGTGTGGAACGCCTCGGCGGTGGGGGTGTCGGAATAGAACATCGCGAACGGCTCACCCGCATCGCATTGCGTGACCACGTCCGGGTCCAGCGGAATACGACCCAAGAACGGCACATCCATGTCCAGCGCGGACGCCTCGCCCCCACCCTTCTTGAACACCTCGATATGCTGGCCGCAATGTGGGCAATCCATCCCGCTCATATTTTCTACGATGCCGATGATCGGAATCTGGCTGTCTTTCGCGAACGAGACCGACTTCCGCGAATCCAACAGCGCCACTTCCTGCGGCGTGGTGACGATCACGACACCGCTCACGTTCCCGATCAGGTCAACGGTGGTCACCGACTCGTTACCGGTCCCGGGCGGGAGATCCACAAGCAGGAAATTCAGATCCTGCCATTCCACCCCTCCAAGCAGTTGGTTGATGAACTCATACTTGTACGCGTCGCGCCAGATGATGGGGTCATCCGAATTCTGGAGCAGAAAGGACATCGAGGCTATTTTGAGGTTGTAGGCCTGGAACGGAATGATGCCCCCCGACGTGCTGATCTTCAGTTTCTGCCCCTCCGCCCCGACCATCTTCGGGATGTTGGGCCCATGAATATCCATATCGCAGATGCCGACATGGTACCCTTTCAGCGCCAGGCTGACGGCGACGTTCGTGGTGACGGTGCTCTTGCCCACCCCGCCCTTGTTGCTCATGACCAGGACTTTATACTCGATACGCTCCATCCGCTTCGCGACGAGCCAGCGACTGTGCCCTTCCTTATCCTTCTGGCAGGTCTCGTTCTCATCGCAAATGGCGCAGGCCCACATGTAGGTGCAGGCATCGCCGCTTCCTGACCCTGGATGCTGGATCACATTCAGTTGCCCTGGCATGTGTTACTCCCCGTTAATCGTGAAACGTTAATCGTTAAACGTGAAAGAAATCTTTGCCCTCCGTGTAACGGTTCACGGTTCACGTTTAACGGCCCTTTCCGCCGGCAATCTTTTCGACGGTGTGATCCAGCACCGGCAGGATGACCGCAAGGTTTTCCCTGGCCCCTTTCGGACTCCCCGGAAGATTGACGATCAACGTGGTGCCTACAATGCCGGCCGTGCCGCGCGACAGCATCGCGGTTCGCACTTTCTTCAGACTCTCCTGCCGCATCGCTTCTCCGATTCCCGGGATTTCCTTCTCAATGATATCGCGAGTGGCCTCCGGTGCCCAGTCAGAGGGTCGCACACCGGTTCCTCCCAACGTTAGAATGACGTCGGGGGTGTGATCGTCGCACAGACTGAGGAGCCGGTCACGGATGGCTTTCCGGTCGTCCGGAACCGTCGCGTAGGCGACCACCGCGCCGGGCAGCTCGCTGACCATCCGCTCCACCGCTTCCCGTCCCTTGTCGGACTCTTCTCCCGACACGATCTTGCTGCTGATCACCAGGATGGCGACTCTCAT
>CAYJUP010000039.1:0-7181 GCA_964373365.1 uncultured Nitrospiraceae bacterium | reverse complement strand
AGCGGCACCTCGAAGATCACGCCGAAGACCAGCAGGAACCAGAGCGCGAAGCCCACGTATTGCGCGATGGAGAGCTGGGGGATGAAGCCGGCGTTGACACCGTACGAGACCAGGAAATTCAGGGCGAACGGCAACACGAAGAAGAACGAAAACAGAATCCCGGCGTAGAACGCCACACTGCTGACCAGGACAAACGGCCCGACGAAGCGCCGTTCCTGGACATGCAGGCCCGGCACCACGAACTGCCACAGCTCCCACATCGCGTACGGGGTGGCGAGCACGAGCGCGAACAGGCCGGCCACCTTGACGTTCTGCCAGAGCGCTTCGGCCGGCGTCAAAAAGACGATCGGGATCAGCGGGAGATCGGTGGGAACCCATGCGAGCTTCCCGGGGATGAACATGTTCTGCAGGGGAACTCTCAGCCATTGCACCAATGCGTCGGCATAGAAGAAGGCCCCGACGAACACGACGCCGATGATGATGACCGCTCGGGTCAGCCGGACCTGGAGCTCGATCAGGTGCTCCATGACCGGCATCTTTTTGTCTTCCAGCGGCGCGAAGACCGAGTCCTGCAGCCACTTCCGGAACTTCGATCCGTCAGCCATCAGTGCTCAGCCTTCCGAGACCGGAATTGATTCATTGGTTCATTGAAACATCGGACCAATGATCCAATCGTCAATGGACGAACGTTCTTACTTCGGGTTCACCGCCACGAACAGGTTGTTGCCCTGCCGACTCAACAGCAAGACCACCATTTCTTCCTTCTTCACCTTGGCCGACGCCTTCTGGTAGTCGTCCAGGCTTCTGATCACTTCTCGGTTCACTTCTTGGATCACATCCCCCCGCTGGAGGCCGGCCGCTTCCGTGGGACTGCCGGCTTCGACGTGGTTGATCACCACGCCGGTGGTCTTGCTGGGCAGATTGAGCTGGCTGGTCGTCGCCGCATCCAGCGCCTGCACGCGCAGCGACGCCAGCACATTGTCCGGTGGCTTGACGGACTCCGGAGCCGGAGCCGCCGGCTCCCTGCGAGCCAACAGCTCATCCGGCGGCCGCTCGCCGACCTTGACGGTGATGAGCTGCTCTTTGCCGTCCCGCAGCACCTTCACCTTCGCGCTGCGCCCCACCATCGTGCGGGCGACCATGTTCCGAAGCTGGCTGACGTTCTGGATCTCCTTGTCGTCGAACCCGATGATCACGTCGCCTCGCTTGAGACCCGCCTTCGCCGACGGACCCTCGTCGTTCACGTCGCTGATCAGCACGCCGTTTTTGCGCTGCTCCGGGAGCTTGAACGACTTGGCCAGTGCCGGCGTAATCTCCTGGATTGCGATTCCCATCCACCCCCGCACCACCTTGCCCGTCTTCATCAGGCTGTCCACGATATCTAGCGCGATGCTGCTGGGGATCGCGAAGCCGATACCCTCCGATCCCCCGGTCCTGGAGAAGATGGCGGTGTTGATGCCGATCAATTCGCCGTTCAGGTTCACCAACGCCCCGCCCGAGTTGCCCGGGTTGATCGCAGCGTCGGTCTGGATGAAGTCCTCGTAGTCGGCGATCCCCACGTTGCCACGGCCCAGCGCGCTGATGATCCCGAGCGTGACGGTCGAACTCAGGCCAAACGGACTGCCGACCGCCAGCACCACATCGCCCACCTGCAGCTTGTCGTAGTCGGCCCACTTGAGCGAGGGCAGATTCTCCGCCTCGATCTTGATGACCGCCAGGTCGGACTTGGGGTCAGCCCCCACCACTTTCGCCGGAAATTCACGCTTGTCGCTCAGCGTGACGGTGATCTGCGTGGCATTTTCGACGACGTGGTTATTGGTGACGATATGCCCACGGGCGTCAACGATGACCCCGGACCCCGCGCTCTGATCCGGCCGACCAGGCGGTCCTCCCGGAGGTCCTGGCAGCGGGGGCGGCTCCATTCCGGGCGGCTCGTCGCCGGGCGGCCCTCCCGGAGGCCCTCCAAACGGGCCGGGCGGTAACGGAGGTCGCCGAGGCCCTCCTTCTCTTCGGCTACCCTCCCCTCCGCTGACGGCGATATTGACCACCGCCGGAGTCACTCTTTTGACAATGTCAGCAAACCCCTGGGCCAACTGTGGGGGGACTGCGGCCTCGACGACGGACGACGAGAACCCGCCGGAAAGACCGACCGGCACCGTGATGATGACCGCTGCAACGGAGAGCAACACAACTCCCCATCCGCTCAGGTGAAGTATGAACGATCCTTTCCTGCTCATCTGCATATGTATGACCTCAACTATTCGTTAGGTTTGTCGCCGCTGGGGAATCCCGCTCTTACCACTTGCTCATCAACCTGCAAGGCGCAGAACGCCTCATTCTACACCAACCACTCTCCCGCCTTCAAAGACAAAAAACCTCCCTGCCGGCTCCGGAACGGTCGGTCCGGCAGGAAGATGAACGGAAAGAAATGCCGCGCTTGGAGGACGTCTGGGGCTCAGAGGGAACTGCTAAGTTATCCGCCCACAGGAGTCTGCTCGGCTTGGCGCTTCTGAATCCACGCATCTTGCAGGTTCAGCACTAGGCGTTTTGCCGCTTCATTCATCGCGATGACCCGCAGCGTATTGGGCGCGCCCGCGTACGTCGGCGGCCACCAGCGCCAGTTAGGATCCTGCGGACGCCGCCAAATGACCGGATACCACTGGTTGATGCCGGGCGCCATCGGACGATCCAGCGTCGCCCATCCTCGCCCCTCGGCACGGAGCAGGGACCGCTCGCTCTTCACCTCCACCAAGGCGACCTCTATGAGCGACCAGTTGTCGCGCCGCAAGCCCGGCTGGCTGTGGGAATGCCACCCCAGAAAGACCATCAGCGGATACTCCTGCTCGGTGCTGGAGACCACGACGACCGCGAGGTAGTCCAGGCCATGCTTCTTGCCAAGCTCACTGAACTGAGAGATCTCGCCGCCTGGCCGGATGCCCTCGGCAGGGATGATGGTCTCGATCTTGAACGGAAGGAACTCGTTGATCTGCTGTTGCAGAGTCCCAGCCAGCCGGTTCAGCGCTTCGTCTGGCAGGGCAGGCGCGGCATCCGGAGCCGTGGTATCCGAGACCAGCACAAGACCGGCTCGAATCGGAGTTTGCGGCAGCGTCGTCGCAGCAAGCGGCTCGGTCACCGCCTGTTGCCCCATATATTCAATCAGACGGCTGGGCGGAATCATGGAGGCGCAGGCAGACAGGTAGGCCGCTCCCACCAAGAGACCCACGGGCCTTCCGAAACGGCCCAACGCGCGCATAGCACACCTCCTGTTCTAGCTGGTAGCCCGCAGCGAGCAGCCAATAGCTCCGGGCTCTGAACTACCGGCTATTCGCTACCCGCTCTCTAATACGTTCGCCTGAGCGAGGCCGATCTGTCAAGTCTATTCCTGACCTTTGCCACCAGCCTTGCAATCCGCACCGGTCTCAGATAGGCTGCCGCCCACCGGCACCACATTCGGACCCATTGGGAGCCCGCGTGACTACTTCCTACCAGGGCGAAACTATTCGTCTTTCCGTCGTTATCCCAGCCTACAACGAGAGCGAGCGCATCCTCCCCTACCTCTCTGACATCACCGCCTACTTAGAACAACGCAGCAAGCCGTACGAGGTCCTGGCCGTGGACGATGGAAGCCGGGATGATACTGCCACAGTGGTTGAGAAGTTCGGAACCGGAGCACCGGCGGTCCGGCTGCTTCGGCTGCCGCAGAACACGGGCAAGGGATGCGCGGTTCGCTCAGGGATGCGCGAGGCCCAGGGGGAGTTGCAGCTCATTGCGGACGCGGACGGAGCCACGCCGATCCAGGAACTGGCCCGCCTAGAGGCCGGCATCAGCAATGGGGCGGACATCGCGATCGGCTCCCGCTTTCTGGCATCGCACGACAGCCGCTACACCGTCAAGGCTCGGTGGCACCGGACCGTCCTGGGCAATACGTTTAATCAGATCGTGCGGCGTCTCGGCATCCACGGGATTACCGACACGCAGTGCGGATTCAAGCTGTTCCGGAAGGCTGTCGCGAAGGATCTCTTCTCGGTGGCCTGCGTCAACGGCTACGGGTTCGATCTGGAATTACTCTATGTGGCCCAACGTCGCGGGTACCGCATTGCCGAAATACCGGTCAACTGGTCGGACCAACCAGGCTCAAAGGTCCGGGTCTTACGTGACGGCCTGCGCATGTTGCTGGAACTGTTGGCGGTGCGAAGCAACTATGCCCGTGGCCACTACGCTGCTATCCACAGGTCAGCAACCACCCCCGACTTCACGCCTAGTGCCTCACATAAATAACCACCTTCGTATCCTCATAGACCCGCTGCCATTCATGCTGGCTTCCTAGCGCCCCTTCGAGGGGGGTGCCGCGCCCCACGATCGCCCAATCCACGCTGTATTTCCGGAGCACGCCGAGCGCGGGCGGGTCCCAGTTGGTCAAGGCGATGTAGTCGTAGAAGATCCTTCGATCCCCCATCCTCCAGGCCGGCATGCGGCCGTCAATGAAGATCTTTTCTTCCGGCAGCCACCAGAGCAGAAATCCGCCCAGTCCGTAGTCGTTGTACAGCCGCGTGCCGAGTTTGTCCCGATGCGTGTGAATCCACTGCACCGCTTCAATGGGATACTCTGTTCCTCGGAAGAACTCCGCGGGCGCCAGCCCTGCCTGCACGACCCGCTCCAGGTGGTCAGGGCCCAAGATGCCAACACCCAAGCCCGCCGAGAGGGTGGCGACCAACATCCACCGTTTGGAATGCTGCATGAGGATCGGGAAGCGTGCTGTGATCCGCGCCGTCAGTTCGGCCAGCAGCTCCGCCCACAGAGGCACGCTCACCAGCAGAAAGAACAAGACATTACGCCAGTGCTGCAGAGACAGACCCAAGAACACGACCAGGATTATCCACCGTACCGGCTCGATGCGACGATAGAGGAACAGCGCGGCGAGACCCAGCCCGGCCAGGTACCCCACATAGGTGACACCGGCTCGGCTCTGCAGCGAGACGGGCTGCCATTCGTGCAGCGTCTCGATCATAAACCGGTCCGTCAACGACGTGTAAAGCTCGCCATAGAGACGCCAGCCATAGGGATTAAGCAGCGTCAGGAGGGTGCACACGCCGATCATCAGCGCCAGATGCCTGATCTGCGGCCAGGCCATCGTCGGCTCATTGAGACGATTGGCCAAGGAAGGCCAGTAGCTCACAGCCAAGCGGACGGCTGCCGAGATGAGTAGGATCAGGCTCAGTGCGAACAATCCCGCCGTGAAGCCGCCGTGCAGATTCGCCCAGAGCAGAAACAGCGGCGGAAGCGCCCAGAGGTGCGTCAGGCGCCTCGTAAGATACCGGTCGCACACCCAGAGAACCGTCGCTAGGCCCAGGAGCGTGACCAGTTGGGTCCGCGCGCCCAGGAACGGCAGCGCGGCCCAGAGAGCGCCAGAGATGGCGAGCAGCCTGTGTGTCCGGCCGGCATGCGCCAGTCCGGCTGCCACGAAAAACGCGGCCGCCGTCACTCCTGCAAGCAACAGAATAACGCCCAGGGGACCAGCGGAACCCAGACCCGCATAGATCAGGCCAATCAGAGCGTCCGTCAGCCAGGCATGCTCCACCCACGGCCAGTCGGGCATGGTGTGCGAATACGGGTCCGTCGCCGGTAACTGCCCTCCGGTTTTCAGCAGATCGAGGCCGGCCCGGAGGTGCCACCCAAAGTCCGGTTCCACGAGCGGCTGGAGGGCCAGGTTCAGGAGAAAGAACAGCAGGAGCGCATCAAGGGCCGGGAATCGGACGTTATTCGTTATTCGTGAATCGTTATTCGCCAAAAAACTTGCTCCCCCCACGTTTAACGTTTCACGATTCACGATTCACGGCGGCTGGTCGTCCCACCAGGAGGTTCCCGAACACCAGCCAATCGACCTCGGTCCGCAGGAAACATCGAACCGCCTCATCCGGGCTGCAGACAATCGGCTCGTTTACGTTAAAGGAAGTGTTCAACAGGACCGGGACACCGGTCTTCCGGTCGAAAGCCTGAAGCAGCTTCCTGAACTGTGGGTTCGTCTCCCGGTCAACGGTTTGGATGCGCGAGGTGCCGTCCACGTGGACCACGGCCGGAATCATCCCTTTGGCCGACGGCAGGACGGCGACGGTAAACAGCATGAAGGGCGACGGCGAGGGCGCGTCGAAGTACTCCGCGGCGCGCTCCTCCAACACCGCCGGCGCGAACGGCCTGAACGGCTCCCTGAACTTCACCTTGGTATTGATCAACTCGCGCATATCTTCCCGCCGCGGGTCGGCCAGCAGGCTTCGATTGCCCAATGCCCGCGGCCCCCATTCCATGCGACCCTGAAACCAGAAGACCAGACGGCCACGCGCCAGCTCCGTGGCTACCCGGTCGCACAAGGCATCCTCAGGGAACGCTTCATAGGGAAGTCCGACACGGGCGAGGGCGCGTCGGCATTCTTCTTCGGAAAACCGGGGCCCCAGATAGACGTCCCGCATCACCTCCCGGCGCGGCAGTCCCCCGCGCCGGTTCGCTAGCCAAAGCGCGGCGCCCAGGGCGGTTCCCGCATCCCCGGCTGCCGGCTGGACAAAGACCTGCCGGTACTCGAGTTCGTGACGGAGGCGGCTGTTGGCGACACAGTTGTAGGCCACGCCTCCCGCCAAGCAGAGATTCTTGTCCCCGGTCAGGCGCTGCAGGTACCGCGCCAGGTGCAGCAGGGTCTCTTCCAGGACGAGCTGGGCGCTGGCGGCGACATCGCGGTGGCGCTGCGTGAGCTCTTCGCCGGGCCGCCGGTTTGGCCCTAGCAGGCGCAGCAGCTCCGGCAGAAAGATGCCCACTTGCGCCAGGTGGAAGTCGAACAGCCGCGTGTTCAGGTGAAACGCGCCATCCGGCAGCAGCCGCAGCACCTGCTTCCGCAGCAGATCGGCGAACCTCGGCTCCCCGTAGGCCGCCAATCCCATGACGATATATTCGTCTTGATCAGGACGAAACCCGAGGTAGGCGGTGATCGCGGCATAGAACTGCCCGAGCGAATGCGGGAGGGCGATTCGCTTGAGGACTTTGATTGCGCTCCCCTCCCCCGCTGCCAGCATCGCGGTGTGGGCTTCCGAGGCCCCGTCCACCACCAGAATCGCCGCACGTTCAAACGGAGAGACGAGGAAACTGCTGGCGGCATGGCAGAGATGATGGTCGAGATAGACCGGCCGATACCGGCC
>CAYJUP010000038.1:0-12197 GCA_964373365.1 uncultured Nitrospiraceae bacterium | reverse complement strand
CAGCCGATCGCCACGAGGCTCACGAAGACCACGCTGCTCAGGACGACGAAGCCGAACCAGCTTCCCCATGCGAGTTGTTTCATAACGAACTCCCCTTGACGGTCGCGTTAAACGTTATTCGTGAATCGTTAAACGTACTGGATGTCGGTTCTTTCGATTCACGTTTCTCGTTGAACGTTTCACGTCTATGCCGTTGCCTCGATGCCGAAGGCCGGTTCTCGCTCGACAAGGAGGCGTCTCGACATACCGGCCCTGCCGACTTTGAGGAGAGCAGGGCCCTTCGTGAGAAGGCGGATGATACCAAGTTTCCTCACACTTCACAGCAAAAATTTCAGCCCGACGAAATAGGTCCCGTTGTCCGTAAAGGGGAGCGGCCGCACCCAGCGCACTTCGGCGAGCGTGGGCGTCTGGGCCAGGGTGGCCGGCATGGGCACATGGACCTGAAGCACCTCCTGGACGGGCGGCGCCCAGTCCAGCAGGAGGCACAGGCCACCACTGCTGACATTGACCGTGATGCCGGCCCCCTCGGGCGCCGCCAGGCCCCGCGCCTCGCGCTGAGTTCGTACTGCACGGGGCGCATGAGCGGGAAGCGATCCAGGTGGTGCTGCGCGCCCGCCACCTGGCTCCACGCCGCCCACCGCTGGCGATTCAGGGCTGCCACGGACCGCATCCCCGGCGGGGCCGGCTGCCCGGCGTCCCCCCTGGCTCGGAAGTGAGTTTCCGGAACCTGAGACAACCCATGGATGGCGGCATCTGCTTGTCTTCGCCCCGGCACGCCCGCGGTGTCGCATGCTTCTATACGCAATAGGGCGGAAAAGGCAATCCCGATAAAGTAGGGGGACCCCCTACGAAAGAAGGGGTAACTTCCCCCAAAAAGGGGGGGGATAGCCTCGGTGCCGCTCCAGTCGGCGCTTTCTTAATAGAATTCTTCATAATTCATCAATTACGGACGCATTTTCTTAGGAGGGTCCGCCATGATACCGACTAGCACTCCCACGCCAGCGCTCACGGCCCTGGTCTCCACAGCACCCAGCATGATCGTGCCGGTCGCACTGCTACGCTCCGGCACAGACCGCACCAATTTCCAGGATGCGACGAACTCCATCTGAGGTCCGACCTGGTAGGGTGACTGTGGTTTTCTTTGGCAGTCAATCCGCAGCCGGGACGACCACCGTGGAAAGTGAGGTCGGCGTCGGCACCACCTTCCATCTCCGTCTCCCTCTCGACCCCACCCGGGGCTAGCTCATCCCAACCCCGTTCTCCTTTCCCGCGTCTTTTTTCCTTTGATCTATTCGTTTTCTTGTTTCTCTGGTTCTATCGCATCGAAAAGTCGCTTCAGTTTTCCCACGCCTGATGCGTCAGATTCGGTGGTACCGCAATACGTGCCTTCGAACACACACAAAACGAATCCCTCTCTTGACAGGTCCGTGGGCATCTGTATGATCCTGCTGGTCTTCATTGCGGGGCAGAAGTTGCGGAACAATCGAGCTGGGGGAAAATGGAGATGCACCTGGTCTGGAAGCGGATGGAGAAGGTGATTGAGGAGTTATAGAGGAGTTATTGAGGAAGGATGATCTGACTATCGAGGATCAGTTAGCGGCAATATTACTAGCTATGGATGCTGCTCGGTTACCTCACGATTCCGCGGAGACCGAGAAGATTCGGAAGTATTTGATCGAGGCTGTAGCTGCCCGTCCAGAGCGTCGCAAAAAGCTTTAGCCCTTCGCATTTGCTCTTCTTCCGGATAGCCCCTTAGCTTCCCTCGAACAAACTGTACTATCTTCTTCGCCACTGGAGAGCTTTTCCTAGCAACTACTTTCTTTCTGGTCAGAGTAGTTGGCATCGGTAGTTCTCCTTTCTACTTCCCAACCGTATCTTTCTCATTGCTAGAGCGCCCTTATAAAGACCACTTAAAAGACTCGTATAAAAATACTCTGTTTTAGTAGCTTATCAATAGTAAACACTCCACGGCAATGGCTCGCCAAGGGTAGTGAAGGGTCAACAAGGGGTTGTAAGGGAAGGCTAAGATCCCCTGCTGCGTGGCACCAGGGAGTTGGTAGTGGGTTAGTACCCACTCCATCCTGAAAATAGACCACTACCCCCTGCATTGTCCCCCCTTGTTCCCCCATCTCGCTGCTGCTATCCTGCTTCGCGGAATCCTCGCTATCGCGTCTGAAGCCGCAATGAGTTATGAGTTGCTTGGCATCATATTGTTGGGCGCAGGGCAGGTCGCCGCTATTGTGATCGCGGTGCGCGGGTTTCAGGAGATCAGTCACATCCGACGTGCTCTGGCCGGCTTGATCGAACACGGAGAGACGCCATGACACCACTCACCATTGCCTTCCTGATGCTGGGGGCCCTCACCGTGATCGGGTTCATCGTGGTGTACTTCTTCGACCGCCACAAAGGTCCACGCCGCGAAAAATAAGGGAAGTCCGTTGAAGCGGAGGCCCACCCGTTTCGGGGAGTCGGGGGTAGCTCAGGGCTCTTCTTGCCTGGTTCTGAGCAAGTTTAGGCTAACGCCTTGGGTAACGATCTCGTTCGACATTCTGGACAGAGAGCTCGGGAAAACTCCAGGTCTGACTGTGTTTTTATATATTGTTCGAGTTGTTGCCAACCGCCTTTGTCATCGCGGATCTTTTTGCAGCCTGGACACATCGGCCACAATTCCTGCAATGTCTTGGCAGCCTCCTGCGCCTGCCTGTGCTGGAGCGCTAGAATCGCCGTCGCCCAGATGGCTAAGAGCGCGAGGCCGCGGTTGACGAGCGCCATGGGGACATTTCCCTCGGGGGGCGAGTGGAGGATGAAGTCAAGCACGATCAGGGCGGAGCAGGCGGCGGCGACCGCGAGAGTAAACGCGCGCTTGGGCGACCGCAAGGAGAAGATGACCAGAGCCACATATAGCACCCCGGCGGCCAATTCCAACGGCAGCATAACGTCCAGGACGAGGACCCCCACGACGAGCCCCGTCGCGATTCCACCAAGCAGCGGGCGTATCACCTGGCCTATTCGTTCCATGGATGAGCTCCCGACTCCTCCCCTCTTCCCTGTATAGCCTTCCCTTGTATAGCCGAAGTCTGGAGTCCCGTCAACCATTTCATTGAATTAGGGTAAGAAGGTAAAAGAGGTCATAAGGCAATTCCGAAAAAGTAGGGGGTCCCCCTACGAAAGAGGGGTTGACTTCCCCAAACGGGCGGAGATAGGCTGACCCCCGCTGGCCCTCCGGCGCGTCTCGACAGTGAGTGTGAGGGTAGGCGTTCTGAACGAGTACGATCAGTTCCCCCCGATCTCCGTGGACCTCATAGAACAAGCATTGTCGCATGTACGCCCGAAGAGCAAGAACTGCAAGAGTTGCAAGAGTTGCAAGAGTTGATAGTTGGGAGGCTTCTCGACGCGCGGTCTCTCTGTTCTTGCTCAGTGGCTGGCTGGTCCTTCTAGCCCCGGATCTGGTTTCTGCTACGCTGTATCGATGCACGGAGCCCTCCGGCATCACGGTGTTCACCGATACGCCGGCGCAACTGACCAACTGCGCGGCGGTCCAGGGCAGCAGCGCTCCAACATCAGTCTCGCCCGTGCGCGCCGAACCACCGAGTCCCGTTCGGCCGTCGGGCGTTTCCAGCACGCCGGCCGTTCCTACTGAGTCCTTGACCGGTGAACCAGCGGGAGCCCCCCAACCCTCCTCTGCGGAGTTGCCGGTCCCGATGATGGTGCCGGTGCAGCGTGTGGGGCAGTTGCTGGTGGTCGGGGCGAAATTGAATGGGAGCCGAGATAGCCGCTTGGTTCTCGACACCGGCGCGTCCCACACGATCCTGTCCTACGAGGTGGCGCGGGACCTGGGGATCATTCCGAATCCACGCGCCACGACCGTGACGGTCAAGACGGCCGGGGGACCCATGCAGGCGGACGTGGTATCTTTGGATGCGATCCGGGTGGGGGATGCCGAAGCCCAGAATATCCTGGTCGGGGTCTTCGATATTCCGGATGCGCCGGCAGGGATAGACGGGCTGCTCGGGCTCACCTTCCTGAACCAGTTCCTGGTCACGTTGGACACCGTGAAGGGAGAGCTACAGTTACGGAAACGGCCATGACTCCGTACGTGCGATTGTTCGGCGCGATCGTGATAGTGGCAGTGGCCGTCCCGGCGGTTCCGCCCTCTGCGCGGGCCACGATCTATCAATGCCTCGACCCGTCCGGCGCCAAGGTGCTGACGGATACCCCCGCGCAACTGAGGAACTGTACCGCACTGAACGCCGGGCCCAATACGCCCTCCACGAGACCGCCGGCCCGTGTCCAGGAACCAACCGCGGGGTCTCCTTCGCTCGCTCCGACTCCGGCATTCCCCCCGAGCGCCCCACCGTTCCCCATCGTTCCGTCTACTCCCTCGACGGTATCCCCCATGCAGCCGTCCGATCCGACGGCCTCGGAGCCGCCGGCTGACGCTGACGATGAGCCCCCATTGTCTGGACAGGCGCCACCGAGCGCTCAGCCCTGTGGGCCGGGCCTCAATCCGTTGAGCCCCTTCGGTTTTGTGAATTGTCCGCCGTCCGTCCCACCCACGGCCTCCTCGTCCACGGCCACAACGCCTTCTCCAATGCGCCCGACCCCTTAGGCAATTGAAGTGGACTAAGCTCATGTCTCCCAACGGGATATCAAGAGATCGCATGAATGATAACGAGTCACCCATCCAGCATGCAGGCACTCAAGCCCAGCGCCTCCGGAATCAGCGCGGAGTGACCTATGTCGTGGTGATGTTCGTGATCGTATTGATGGGCGTCTCCCTGACGGTTGTCGGCAAACAGTGGACCGTCACCAAGAAGCGGGACCAGGAGGCGGAGTTGATGTTCCGAGGCACTCGGATCAAGACCGCGATTGAGCGATACGCGGCCGATTATGAAGTTATGAAGGCGACACGGCCCAACCGCTATCCGCTGAGCTTGGAACAATTGACCCAGAAGCCGAAGCGGTACTTGCCGGTGGTGTACAAAGATCCGATCACCGGCCAAGGCTTCGAGCTGATCAAGGTCGGGGCCGAGATTCGGGGAGTCAAGAGCCGGAGCAAAGAGCAGCCACTCGAACAGGTGAAGTTCAAAAATGCGACCGCGTATAATCAAGTCACGTTTCAGGTTGAGGGAACGGCAGGTCAGCCGTGCATACCCGGGCCCAATCCGCTCAATCCGTTCGCCCCCTCCAACTGTCCACCGGTCGGCACACCACCCTCCGGGGTCGCTCAGAGCCCTCAGAGCCCGGGGGGTACTTCCGGATTTCCCCCATAGGAAGAACTGCGCCCCTCGTTACTATTCCACCCTTGTCCACCCTTGGTGTTTTGCGTTCAGGCTGGGGTATGATAAGAAGCAGAGCGTTGGACTGGGGAATGGCCCGGACGATCACCGATCTTCGGCGCGCGTTTCGGTCAGCGACGACGCGAGTAGGATCGGGAAGGAGGACGTGATGTTGAGACACCACCAGGGGCGGTGGAAGTTCATGATCGTGGCGGCGGTGGGGATGCTTGGCGGGCTTTCATTTCTGGGTTGTGCGGCGGAGAAGCATTCCGCTCCACCGGCACAACAGCAGATCAAAAGCGACTCCGACCGGTTCTTTGACAAGTTGAAGCAGGAAGAGCGCGAGCGCGCCAGGGCCGCGGAGAAACCGATGCCCTAGCGGCTTTCCCGGCCGCCGATCACGTCGGTCAGGGGCTTGATCAGGGGCAGCTCCGAGAATAATTCGCGGTGCGAGATCGGCTCGACGGCCCGCGCCTCTTTGAATGTTCTGAGCAAACTCAGCGACACAATCAGGCGCAGGAGTCCGGAAATAAAAAAGACGAACGGGAGATTGGAAGCTGGGTGAAGCTCTAAGCCCGGCAGGGCAATCTCGGCGGGCGTCACGGTCGCCAGCCACCCTCCCAACATCGCGCCCGCAAACCAGCCCATCGCGTTGATGGTGTTCCAGACCGCCACCCCCTTGGCCCGATCTTCCGCCCGCACCACGTCAAAGACGTAATTCTGCAGGCCTAGGGAAAGCCCCGCCCAGATCACGCCTCCCAGAAAATTGACGGCAACGAGATAGGAGAAATTCGCGCTGAACAGATAGAGCATCGGGAGGAACGGCACCAGGAGCCCGGTCACGACCAGCACTTTCTTGTTCCCGTAGCGATCCCCCAGCCGGCCCCACGGCTTGAGGGTCAAGAACTGGCCCAGGACCTGGGCAGCCAGCCACGCGGCATACTGCAAGTAGGTGAAGTGCAGATCCCGGAGCATGTAGATCACGAAATACGGCCCGGCGATCAGGACGCAGAGGTGCATGAGCCCGGAGAACCACAGGAAGCGCTTGAAGTTCGTGCTGCGTTCGTGACGCAGAAAGTCCAACAGGCGAAACTCGGCCTCGCGCGTCACCGGCGCGGCGGATTCGTCGAGACGCGCGAGGTAGCGGGTCGAGACTGCGCGGGCGGCCGCGGCCGCCAGGAAGATGATCGCGAACCCCGCCCACGGCGCCTGCCAGGTCTCGGCCGAGTGGAGGACTAATCCCGCTCCGCACAAGGCCGAGAAGCTGGTGAGGGCCATCACCTTGGCGCGACGGGCGAAATAGGTCCCTCGGCTGTTGGGATCCACGAGGTCCGTGATCAGGCTGTTCCAGGCCGGAATGGCGAAATGCCCCATCGCAAAATAGGCCACGGCGCACGTGATCAGCAGCCACGGGCCTTGTTCGGGAAACAGGACGGGGAGCGCCAGGAGCGGAAGCCACATCATCGCCTGGCCGGCCGCTCCAGTCAGGATGATGGCCTTCCGATGCTGAAACCGGTTGAGCGCTTTCACCGAGAGCAACTGGGCCCAGGTGCCCACCAGTTGCGGGAGCGCCGACAGCAGGCCGATCTGGAATGCGCTGGCGTGGAGCAGCAGCGCGAAGGCCGACAGGTAGTTCTCGCCCCCGCCTTGCATCACGGCCTGGAAGGCTCCGTCGCGGATTCCGTAGCGCCGGCTTCGTTCGCCGACCTGTTGCTGTGCGTCCGGACGGTCGTTCATCCGAGACGCTCCGGGCAGCGCGGCTGGAGTTTCATGAGCGAGTCCGAGTCGGTCGGGTGGGGAGCGTTATTATGAGGGGGGACAGTTCGCACGGTGGCGCATTATACCAGAGCCGGACGCGCCAGTCCGTCGTGAGCCGACGGCCATGAGTCGCTGTCTAGCTCCGTTGACCAACTCTCTGGAGGAGGGTACGATAGAGGCCATGAATGATCCGTCCCGCGGTCGGTCTTGCTCGCCGGAAGCCACCTTCCTCAGCGGAGTTCATAAGCTGGCACGGTCAGACTCCGGCGGTCCGTCAGCGTTTCACCGAACGCGATCTCCCTTCACCCGCCTGCGCGATGTGCTGGCTCGGATGCGGTCCGACCGTCCTCCCTCCCATCCGTCTTGCTGCCAGGATCTGACGTGCGGCAAGCCGCTCACTGAACGCTACTACCGTCGCGCCGACGGATTGACGTTATGCGGAGCCTGCTTCGAACGCCGGCAGGCGGAGGGACGGGCGAGAGCAGCGACATGAGCCGGACCTCCTCGAGGGACGCTGAGTTGCATTGCCGCTCATGTTGCAGTAGGCTGGTTGCATGGGAGCGTGGGAGGACAGTGTCCTGGATGTCCGGGACGCAGAGGTGCTCTATGAACCGCTGCACCACTAGCGCGAACGGCGTCGGTGGTCCTGTGATTGCCGGCCTGGTGTTCCTGCTCGTGGCTATTGCGCCGAGCCTGTTAGACGAGGCGCGGGCGAGGGAACTGATGGCCCCGAAAGAGCAGGCGATCACGGAGTTTGACTCGACCAAGACCCCCTCGCTTGACCAGCAGAGGCAAGGCGTCCCTCAGTCCATCTTTGTCTGGATCAAGATGGCCAGGGGCTACGAAGTCGAGTGGGACAGTTTCGGTCGGAAGGGGTGGTATACCCAAGATCCCCGTCTCAAGCCGATCGACCCCGGCACCACGGTCTTTGCCCCGGATACCCCAGCCGTCTATATCGTCTTCGAGGTTGCCCCGCTCGAGGACCCGGCACAGTTCAGCGCGCAATGGTTCTTGGAGGATGAGGCCGGCAACACATCCGAGCCGCCTGTGGGGCAGGATACGCTGGCGGTGCCGGGGCATGAACGGTACGGCTTCTTGGAGCTGACGAAGTCGGCCGAAGGTTGGAAGAAGGGCACGTACTTGGTGAAGATTTATGTGACCCCGCAGGGACAACAGGCGTTCCATGCGGTGAACCAGGTCGGCACGATGCAGTTCAAAATTGCCGACCAGGTATCTCCAACCGGGGCTTCTGCAACTGGGGCTTCTGCCTCGAAATAAGCTCTCCTCAAGCCAACGGCCCCCACTTGTGCGGGCGGTGGATCACGCCAGGTGAGGGATCATGCCATCCCTGCCCCATATGAATAGAAAGAAAAGTTGAGCCAATGAGTGGAGGAGAGCAACGAATGAAGGAGACAGATCCGGAGAAGCTCGCGCTCCTCTACGAGCGCTTCAAGGATGTGTGCCTGGTCGAGAAAGAAGTCTGGTACGAAATCTTTATGCCGAAGGATGTCGGGAAAGGTATGGTCTTGACCAATGTACAGGATCGGTACGAAGTGGTGATTGATGACAAAGAGGTGGAAGCCACCTTGGAGGCGAATATCCCGCTGGGCGGCAAAGCCCTAGCCGCCGCGATTCAGCAATACCGGGACCACATCAGTTTCACAAAAAAAGGCTAGGGGCAATAGGCGATGGGGTATGGGGTAGCAGAATGGGTGGAGGCTCCGTGTACTACCTATAGCTCCGTGCCCATAGCCTGCCACTAATTGGTGGCCAGCGTACGCTCGACGTCGCGCACGATCTCGCCGGAGAGCGGCTTCGTGCGGTGATGATAGCGGGCAATGATGTTGCCCTTTCGGTCCACCAGGTACTTCTGAAAGTTCCACTCCACCTCACCGGGGAAGGGGCTCTGTTCGGTCAGGTAGCGGTACAGAGGGTGCTGGTCCTCGCCCTTCACGCTGATTTTGCTGAACAGGGGGAACGTCAAGCTGTATTTGGTGTAGCAGAAGCTCTTGATCTCTTCATTAGTTCCCGGTTCCTGCCGGCCGAAGTTGTTGGCCGGAAAGGCCAGAATCTCAAATCCCTGCGCCCGGTACTGCTCGTACATGCTTTGCAGTTGCGCGTATTGCGGCGTGTTCCCGCAGAGACTGGCGGTGTTCACGAGCAGCAGGACTTTTCCACTGAACTGGCTCAGCAGCAAGGGCTTCCCGTCGATATCATTCAGCGTGAACTCGTACACGCTTCCGGTTTGTGCGGCCATCAGCTTGTGCGCTCCTTCTGCAGCCCGCGCCGGGCTGCCAACTTCCCCGGCTCTGGTATAGCCCGGATTACACCCGGCTATCATGCCAAGCGCCAGCACGAATGCGACGATCCTTACCTTCCGTGGCAGTTTGCGAGGCGGTGCCGTCATCATGTCCTCTCTTTCTTCACAGTCTCCGGAGCGCCGCCACCCGCTCCTCGACCGGCGGGTGCGTGGCGAACAGGTGGAGGAAGCCGGTGGACTTGCCGGAGATTTTCATCGTGGCGAGGGCATCCTGGGTGCTGTACTCGATCTGGGCCCGGTTGACCCAGCGATCAATGGCCTGCAAGGCCGAGATCATGGCGTCCCGACCATACACCCGAGCCGAGAACGCGTCGGCCGCGAACTCCCGGCGGCGGGAGAACCAACTGATCGGGATCATGGCCAGGAACGAGAGCACGATCTGGAGAAAGATGTAGACCCCGAAGGCCAGCGCTGCGTTGCGTTCCGCGAGATTCCGATAGACCCACCGACTGATGAAGTACACGAACGTGTTCATCAGGCCGGCCAAGACCGTCGTGGTGAACATGTCGCCGTTGTAGACGTGTCCCATCTCGTGCGCCAGGACCGCCCGCACTTCCTGTTCGTTCAGGTTGTTCAGCAGGCCGGTGGACACGGCCACCATGGAGTTATTCTTGCTCGGTCCGGTGGCGAAGGCGTTGGGATCTTCGGACTCGTACACCCAGACCTCCGGCATCTGGATGCGCAGCCGCTGCGCGATCTCCTGGACAGCTCCATAGACCACCTGCTCCGCCTGTGTGCGAGGCTGGCTGATCTGAGAGCAGGCCAGCATGGATCTGGCCATCTGTTTGGAGAAGGCCAAGCTGATGAAGGCGCCTCCAAATCCGATCACCATGGCCCAGACCAGGTCTTGCTGATTGACCGAATCCCGCACGTCGATGCCGAACGCCGGGAGGATGATATTCACGAGCAGGAAGAATGTGATTGAGAGGGTGACAAAGATCAGCACGTTGGCGATGAGCAGCAACCCGATGCCCTTGAGCCACTTCATTGAATTCCTCCTTACGCAGCGGTCGAGAAATCTGACGAGACTACCGGCACATTATACAAGCCTCAGAGCGAAAAATCATCCACGGGTGGGAGGTAGATAATATCAATTTTCTAGCGGTCAAGCCCCGACGTCCGCAACACGGTTGTTGACGGGTCCAACCGCTTCTGATAGAAGGAGCCCCGTGGAGAGGGTTCATCCAATCCGGATGCGTCGTGTCATCTGGGTCGTCACCGCCCTCGTCGCCGGGACGATTTCTACTGCCTTCGGAGGCGAAGGGCAGCCCGTTGTGGTTGAAGTCGGTGCGGATGGCGTCCAGCATGCTGCGATCACAATGGACAGCTATTCCTATACTCCCAATCACCTGGTGGCCCAGGCCGGCAAGCCTGTTGAGTTGACCCTGACCAGCGTCACGACACTGACGCCGCATAACTTCATCCTGAACGATCCTGCCGCTGGCTTCGTCGTGGATCAGAACGTGGGGCACGGCAAGACTGTGACGGTCCGCTTCACGCCCACTCAGTCCGGCACCTTCACCTTTTACTGTGATAAAAAACTGCTGTTTTTCGCGAGCCACAGGGAAAAGGGCATGGAAGGCCATCTGGAAGTTCGGTAGCGAGTGGTTCTGAAAGCCATCCTCAAGCAAGTTTCCCGCTCGTTTTACCTCACCCTGATCGTGGTGCCCCGTTGCGTGAGGGATCAGATCGGGCTTTCCTATTTATTCGCGCGGGCCGCTGACACCATCGCGGACACGGATCTGATCGACCGGGGGAGTCGGCTCCTGTTTCTCAAGCGGTTCAAAGCCCAGTTTGCCGGCGAGTCCATTGGCTGGGACGATGTCCGAGCCATTCAGGCCGCGCTGCTCCCGCACCAGACCGAGTCGGCCGAGCGTACGCTGCTGGAACGCTTGGAGGACTGCTTTCGGCTTTATCTGGAATTTACGCCGGAAGACCGAGCCCGCATCCGTCGGCTCATGACGACTCTCACGAACGGGATGGAGATGGACCTGACGGTGTTCCCCGGCGATGCAGCCCGTGACCTGACCGCGCTTCAGACCATGGCCGATCTGGATCGCTATATCTATTACGTGGCTGGCTGTGTCGGGGAGTTTTGGACCGACATGACATGCGCCCACTTGCCGCCGTTGGCCGGTTGGGATGTGCCTGAGATGGCGAAGGTCGGTGTGCGGTTCGGCAAAGGGCTGCAGCTCACGAATGTCCTGAAAGATATGGCCCGCGATCTGCAGCGAGGGCGTTGTTATCTTCCGGAGATCCTGGTGCGAGACGCAGGCCTTGAACCGAAGGATCTGCTCCGGAAAGAGAGCCTCCCCAGGCTGAGGCCGGTCCTGACCAAACTGGTGGCGGTCGCGCTGGAACATCTCGACCAGGGATGGCTCTATGCCATGGCCATTCCTCGGCGAGAGGTCCGGCTCCGTCTCGCCTGTATGTGGCCGATCCTGTTCGCCGGTGGAACCCTCCGGCTCGTGTCCACCTCACCGGAGTTGTTGAATCCCTCCGTGACGCTCAAGATCTCGAAAGGGCAGGTCTATCGCATCATGGCCCTGACGACCCTGACCGCCGCCTGCGGCTACGTTGCCACGGCCCTCTGGGGCCATTTGCGGAAGCAGGTGGTCTAAGAGGGATTATAGAAAGGGTGAGTGGCACTTGCAGGACAGGGGTGGTCGTGATGTGCGCGGTGGGGGGAAAGGGGTGATTACTACGTGTGGAGGCAGGTAACCCGAATCTCTGCTGATAGAAAAAGCCTACTTCGGCGCAGTCGGGTGCGGCGCAAAGTTGAACTGGTGATAGGACTTTGCTTTTGAGGGGGGCGGCCCCAGCACGCTAAGGAAGCCCCT
>CAYJUP010000037.1:10648-12274 GCA_964373365.1 uncultured Nitrospiraceae bacterium | reverse complement strand
GACTGGCTGATATCGATCGCCGGGAAAATCCGCTTATCGGCCAACCGGCGTTCCAAATGCACCTCCATGTTGCCGGTGCCTTTGAACTCCTCAAAGATGACATCATCCATGCGACTGCCGGTATCGACAATTGCGGTGGCCATGATCGTCAGGCTCCCTCCATTCTCAATGTTCCTCGCCGCGCCGAAGAACCGCTTTGGGCGCTGGAGGGCGTTTGAATCCAGGCCGCCGGAGAGGACCTTTCCGCTTGGCGGCGCAATCGTATTATAGGCCCGGGCTAGCCTCGTAAGGCTGTCCAGAAGAATCACCACGTCCCGTTTGTGTTCGACCAGCCGCTTGGCCTTCTCCAGAACCATTTCGGCCACCTGAGCATGGCGCTGAGCCGGCTCATCGAAAGTTGAACTGATCACTTCCGCGGCCTTCACCTGCCGCTGCCAGTCTGTGACTTCTTCGGGGCGCTCGTCGATCAAAAGCACGATCAGCATGACCTCCGGATGGTTCTTGAGCACCGCTCGGGCAATCGCTTGCAGCAGCATGGTCTTGCCGGTCCGCGGAGCTGCCACGATCAGTCCCCGTTGTCCCTTACCGATCGGCGTGATCAATTCCATCACGCGGGTGCAATATTCTTCAGGATCGTATTCCAGATGGATCCGTTCTTCGGGATAGAGCGGCGTCAGATTGTCAAACAGGATCTTGTCCCTCGCAACCTCCGGATCCTCAAAATTGACCTTTTCCACCTTGAGGAGGGCGAAATACCGCTCGCTCTCCTTCGGAGGACGGATCTGCCCGGACACGATATCACCGGTTCTGAGATTGAAGCGGCGGATCTGAGAGGGGGAGATATAAATGTCATCCGGGCCGGGCAGGTAGTTGGAATCCGGCGCCCGAAGGAAGCCAAAGCCGTCCGGCAAGGTTTCCAGGACTCCCTCTCCAAAGATCACGCCGTTCTTTTCGGTCTGGGCCTGGAGGATGGCAAAGATCAACTCCTGCTTTCGCAGGTTGGCCGCTCCTTCGATCTTGAGATCCCGCGCCACGTCATTCAGATCAGCGATGGTCTTCTGTTTTAACTCCGCAAGATGCATGGTCTTCTCCCTTAACATGATGCTCGCCGACTCACCGGGCCGCTGTGGGTCCGAAGTCATGACAAGCCACCGAACAGTTTCTCTCAAACATGGACGAACTGGCGAAGGTGATTATGCGTATCAGGAGAGGTGTCCGCGAAGGACTATTCGTTATTGCCGCCCTGGGTTTCCATGGTTGTAGTCGGTCGCTGCCTCAGTAACGGGGAAACGCGCCCACTCCGCCCGCCTAACTCACGAGTATGGTTTGATTCGAGATCAGCCCCGGGAAGCTACACAGGGTGGCAGTGAACTTCGGTCGCCTTGGAAAGCTAAAACACCCATATACTATCGACCGACTGTTTCTTTGTCAATAGCAATTTTCATATTCTGTCAGGGCATTCGAATCGGCCGGCCGTTGAAATGCGCTCACTTCGACTCAACATTGCGTGGCGGCCAGGTTTGTGCTAAACAGGTAACCGGCGCTGGATTATGGCACACCGCGAAGAAGGACAAAATCTAGAGAGGATCTTTACCCTCTCCGAGGCCAACCGCCTGATACCCCAGC
>CAYJUP010000037.1:0-10638 GCA_964373365.1 uncultured Nitrospiraceae bacterium | reverse complement strand
TTTGCGAACCCTGACCAAACCACGTTCAGACCAATAAATATTTCCGTTATTGTCAATAACAATTTTCTCATGCCTGTGGGGTCGACTCAACTCACGTTGCTTGACAGCCATGTTTGTGCTAAACAGGTAAAGAGTTTATGGCGCACCGGGAAGAAGGACAGAACTTAGAGAAAGTCTTCACCCTCTCCGAGGCCAATCGCCTGCTCCCCCAGCTTGAAGAACACCTGACCGCCGTGAAGCGGGGGAAAACGGTTCTGATCCGCACAAAGGACGAGATCAAAAAAGCCAGTTCTAAAGCCCAGTTCGGCGGGGGGAGCTTTGCCGGCCCTCATTATATCACCGCTCTTGAACAGACCAGCGAGAATCTCCAAGCGATCCAAGAAATGGGCGTGCTGGTGAAAGACCTGGATATTGGGCTCTGTGACTTTCCGTACCTGATGAACGGACGGATCGTGTACCTGTGCTGGAAGTTGGGAGAGGCCGAAATTCAATGGTGGCATGAAGTCAACAGCGGATATACGGGTCGGCAGCCTCTGGAGAACGAGAAAGAATCGTAGGCCTGCAGTCGATTCTACCCAGAGAGTGAATCACCCATGAAATTCGTGATCCTCGGCTTCGACGGACCAGAAGGGGACGCGAGACGCAAGATCCACCGACCTGCCCACCTCGCCAGAATGGAACCGCTGGATGCTCAAGGACGGGTGATCCTGGCAGGCCCACTCACCGATAAGGCAGGCAGCCTCATCGTCATCGAGGCCGAATCTCTTGCGGAAGCTCGAGCATTCGCCCAAGAAGACCCATACACAGTCAACGGCATCTTCGAGCGAGTGGAGGTCCACCCGTTCCTGCAGGTCTTCCCGAAAGAGAGTCGCAGCCGGTAGCCTTGCTCCGGCAGCTTCAGCCGCATTTGCCTGAACCGATCCTGTCATCACGAATGTTCCCTTCCACTTAAAGCCGCCAGTGCTTTCAATTCCAGCATGCATTGCCGGCGCCAGGGGAGGAGCGATATAGTAGGAGGCATGGGATTGCAAAACGCCTCAACGTGGCTGTTGATCACCGCCCTTTTGTTGAGCGCCCCTGCCTTCGCCGAGAATGTGAAGGTGGTCGTGGCCGAGGCCAGCTACGTCATGGGTGATGCAGACACGCTCGCTGGGGCTGAAGAAAACACGCTGCTGCGGGCCAAACGAAAGGCGGTCGAAGAAGCCGGCGTCTATATTGAAGCCTTGTCCCAAGACATTGAAACATCTTCTGGCGGGAAAACTTTGCGCCTGAATTCTTTGGGGGTGCGGACGCTCGCCGCTGCCGTGACAGAGGTCGAGACATTGGAAAAACGACGGTCTTTGGACGGCGAGCGCCTCGCCTTTTACGTGAAAATCAGAGCCACCGTCCACCTGGATACGCTTGAGCAGGCAATCAAGCGCCTGCAGTCTGAAGAGCAGCTGGCGGAGCACCATCGCCAGCTCCAGACAGAGAACAAACAACTGAAGACCCAGCTGGACCAACTTCGCAAGCAGCTTCAGGAGTCCACTAGTCATCACAAGGAGCCGACAAATGTCCTGAGGACTCGCCGCACTGCCAGCGAATTCGTGCGGTCAGCCATGCAGACGAAGAGCCTGCCTGATAAAATCGATCTCGCCTCCCAAGCCATTGCTGCAGATGACCGCCACGTGGACGCCTATGTCGTCAGAGGCCAAACATACCTGCGAGTGACCTCGCTGGCTTTCTCAAAGAAGAGCAAACGGGCCGAGCTGAACGGCTATGTGGAACAGGCGATCTCAGATTTTGACCGGGCGCTGACACTTGATCCGAGCAGCACGTGGGCACTGCTGGGGCGGGGCGACGCATTCACGTGGCAGAGAAAGATGCAGGAAGCGGCGCAGGATTACGAGCGGATCCTCCAGCTCGATCCGCTGTTCGACATCGCACGACAGAGGCTGATCACCCTCTATACGACCATCGCGAAGAAGCAGACAGCCACGCGACAATGGCGGCAGGCCCTTGCCACACTTGAAAAGTTACTGAAGGCGGAAACAGCGCAGAGCTGGGTGGCACACCAAAAAGAAGCCTATCTTCTGCGAAGCCAAATCTATACGAAGCTGGGCGAACTGGAGCCGGCGGTTGACGATTTGACCACCGTGGTACGGGTAGACCCGTCTAACGCGCAGGCTTTTCTGCTCCGGGCAAAACTCTACGAACGCCTGATGCAGGGAAGACTGGCGAGGGATGACTTCGAACGGGCTTGCGCGCTGGGCATGGAAGAAGCCTGCACGGCGGCGCAATAACCGCCTCACCGCGCCCCCCTTAAAAAGCCCCCTCTCTCGGCTTTCCAAGACTGAAGTCAGCCGTTTGGACGCGCCAGTTAGTCGTTGACAATAAGAAGCGAGAATCGCTATACTACGCGCTCAACCCGGCGTGAGATTTAACGAATGTCGTCAGGGCGGGGGTTAGCCCGAAAGGCCTATTCGGCACTGCGCCCATAGCCCATAATCTCCGGGGGTTGGGCCTTCTGACGGCTTGCATACCATAACGAAAAAAGCGTAGAGTGAGCCTGGTTATCATGCTGCTCCTCACCCTCACTTTCTGGAGTTAATTCGGATGACTCAATACCGTGTGTTGCCGGGACCGGAGGCGTATTTTACACCCTCGGCAGCCAGGATGGGCATTGTGCTTCCGGAACCGGGGGAAGCCCATATCGAGGGGACCATCGTTCCGGAAGAGAAGGCGATGGAGTACGCGGCCCGGAAATTGTTGGATGCCAAAAACCCAACGCTCCATCCTGGACCGTTAGTGCTCTGGAACTGGAACGAGAAAGCGGCCAAAAAGGCCAAGGCCATTAAGATTCTGGCCGAGACTATTCCGGCCCGAATCATTCCCATGCCGGACTACCGGCCCAAGTATCCCAAGATCAACCCCGACGTGGAGATCAACCCCAATCATCCCAACCTTACGATCTGGCACAACAAAGAAGACGTCTGCCTGTTCGTGGGGGTGCACTGCCATCAGGCCAACCTTTCTCTCAAGATTATCCGTGGCGGGACGAACTGTTTTACGATTGCGATGTGCGCCCAGGCCGGTCATGAGGATGCCATGCTTTCATTTCGGGATGCCACCGCGGACAAGATCCTTCGGCTGGCAGAATGGGTGAGTAAGCTCAAGGGTGCCCGTTTCATCCGACCGGCTGAAGAAGTGACGGAGGATGACAGGCACAGTGACAATGTCTTCGCAAAATTAGCCGACGGAGGGGGCTGACAATGGCCAACGAACTCTCGGAAGTCCAAAGAAGCCTGATCGGAAAGCAGAACAAGAAGGGGCAGACTTACACGGACCCTCACTACCTCTTTTTTGAGGCTCCTCGTACCCCAGCGTTTTTCACTGGGAGTGAGGTGATCAAAGAGGCCATCCGGCGGGCCAGCGTGGATGTGATGGTGGCCTATCCCATCACCCCCCAGAGCGAGGCGGCGGCTCTCATCGGCGAACTGTATGCCGAAGGCTATGTGGCTGACTACATGCGGGGAGAGAACGAGTTCGCGGTGATGAGCCAGTGTGCCGGCGCGGCGTTCGGTGGGGCCCGCGTCTTCACCACCACGGCAGGGCCCGGGACGATGCGGGCCTTTGAGAACTTCCCCATGTGGGTCGGTTCTCGGTTGCCCATCCAGGTGATCGTCACCTGTCGGGGAATCAACTCGCCGCTGAGCATCCAACCCGATACCCTGGAGATATACTTCCTGCTGGGGACGGGGATGCTGGTGTGGCACGCCGAGACGGCCCAGGACTTTTTTGACTGGATCTTACAAGCCTACATCGTGGCGGAGCAGCCGGATGTCCATCTGCCGATTGCGGTCTGCTGCGATGGGTTCTTTGTCACGCACACAAAGGACACGGTGATGCTCACCCCGCCAGATATGTGTCTTCCGCCGTATGACCCGTACCGGTCGCCCGTGCCCTGCATGGACATGGAAACTCCGCCGGTCCGAATGATGCGGGACCCATTCGTGATGAAGTCCAACTATATCAGCTACATGACCCATGCTTCCTGGCAGGAAGAAACCCGTGGGGCTTGTGAACGGTCCCGCAAGCACACCATTCCAATGATCGGCGGACTGATCGAGACAGAAAACGTCGATGCGGAGATCCTCATCGTGGCATCCGGCACCGCCGTCTCCCAGGGGCGGGAGGCCATTCGGTTGCTCGAGGATGAAGGCATGCGGGTAGGCCTGGTGAAGATTAAGTCGCTGCGGCCCTTCCCTTTTGAAGAGATCCGTGAGGCCACAAAACATGCCAAGCATATCTTTGTACCGGAGTTCAACGTCATCGGGTGGCTGGCCCAGGAGATACGGGCCGCCGTTCCCGATAATCATCGAGTGATTGCCGGCCCCCATGTGGCGGGCGGGATGACGATGCCGGCGGAAGTCATCGCGGAGGAGATCCAGAAGACCCTGGGTCGGCACGTGACGAGCCTGGCTGGGCGGGGGAGTTGATCCCTGAATTCAGAATCAGAAAAGGAGAGCGAGCATGAGCAAAGAGAAGATTCAGATCAGCCCAGAGTTCTATGACATCATGCCCCCGGAATATCGCGATCTGGTGGAACAGGCCACCTACGGGAAAGAGGGGCGTGGATGGAAGGACATCGGGCAAAGCAAGGAGCTCATTGAGGATCACTCCCTCTGCGCGGGATGCCCGGAGTCCATGGCATTCCGGTATATCCTGGCCTCACTCCCGAACCCAGAAGACACCGTGATGGTGGGGTCCACCGGCTGCACGAGCCTGGTCTTTCCTCACGTGGCAGTGCACAACATCCATTCGCTATTCGGAAACCAGAATGCCATTGCGACCGGGCTCAAGCGCGCCCTGAGCGTCCGGTTCCCTGGCCGGATCAAGGACGTGGTCGTGCTGGCCGGCGATGGGGCGACCGTGGACATTGGCCTGGACATGACGCTTCAGTCCTGGTTCCGGCAGGAGAAATTCACGACGATCTGTTTTGACAATGAACTCTATGCCAACACCGGCGGCCAGGAATCCGGACTGATGCGCAAGGGATTTGTGGCCAAGATGGCCCCTGTGGGCAAGACCTTTGAGAAGGTGAAGCTGCCGGAGATCGCCCGTGAGTCGGGTTGCGCGTATGTCGTCAACTGCACCGTGAGCAAACCGTCCTTGGTGGAAAAGATCATTAAAAATGCGGTGCTGATCGCACGGGAAATCGGACCGACCTACTTGCAACTGTACACCCCGTGTATTCTGGAGATCGGAAAGAACAGCATGGAGGGACTCCAAGAGATGCGTGACTCCGAGAAGCCCGGGGAGCGGTTCCGCTATTACGAGTACGTCACGGACGCGGCGAAGCAGTTCCTGGCCGGCTTGGAGGCCAAGGAGAAACAGACGACAGCCGTGGCGATTGAGGCCTAAGCCTCTCGCTGAAAGGATGCATCACTCAATAGACGAGGGAAGAAATGAGAAAGCGCACCAACATCCGAATGTCCGGACTGGGCGGTCAGGGGGCGGTGACCGCCGCACACGTGATGGCCATGGCGGCGAATAAGGATGGGAAGTTTTCAATCTCGAATCCGTTTTTTGGGGCCGAAAAACGGATGGCGCCTGCTGAGAGTTATTGCCGGATCGGCCCGGAACGCATCTACGACCGAGGGGAGCTTGTGTACCCGGACATTATCATGGTGTTCCATCCTCAGGTGATTACGTTACAGAAGAGCTATACCGCGCCCTTCTATTCGGGTATTAAGAAGGGCGGGGTTCTGATCATTAACTCGAATTCGGAGCTTCTCTCCAAGGAAGACAAGGAGTATCTGGACAACCTCAACGTATCGGTCTATACATTTGATGGTACCTCCCTCGCCGTAGAGGTTGCGGGCACCGAGCTGTCCTCCAACATGGCGATGATCGGGGCGGTAGCCGGCATCTCCAAGGTGGTGACGCTTGAGAGCTTAGACCTGGCCATCCAGGATCGCTTTGGAAAGAAGTTTGTGGCCTCCGGAGGAACGGCCTCACTGGATGAAGCGATCAAGAAGAAATTCGCCAAGAAGGAGCAGTTGCTCAAGAAGAATATGGACACGATCCGGAAATCCTACGAGCTTGCGTCTGCCTGGGCCGAAAGCGAGAAGCTGGCGGTGGCGGTTTAACGGAGGGGAATCTGGCCGAATGTATAATGTCGCGTTCGTTGAAGATGAGAAATGTGTAGCCCAGAAGGGCTGCAGGCTCTGCATTATGTTCTGCCCGGAGGCCGACTGCGTCAGACTGGATACCCGCAAGATGAAGGCCTTCGTAGTCGTTGACAAATGCAAAGGCTGCGAGCTGTGCGTGGTGGTCTGTAACGCTGCCAAGCACCAGGCCATCCTGATGGCCCCCGTGAACGGGGCCACAGGCGAGATCATGCTTGATAAACATAAGGCAGAGGCAGCGGCCTTGGGCCAGGCTTACCAAGGGTAAAGAGAGCCTCCCCTAGCAGCAAAACCCCCATGCTCTCTAGCGATGGGGGTTTTTTATTCGTGACTAATCCAGGTGGAGATACCATGGTACCTTCCACTGAGCCGCAAACTCCGCGCGTGGCCTCACTCGATTCAAAGGACCCGATCTTAAAATTCCTTCTAGATGATCCCCACCGTGCCTACACGGCGGAAGATCTGGTTCGAAACTTCACACCCCTTGTAGCCAAAGACCCTCAAAAACTTCCACAAGCCGTGGCTGAGATGACTGCCAGTCTTCGCAAGCTCATTGAGGCGGGCCGAATAACCGAGATCAGAGAAGGTTTATTTAAGACGAGGCTTTTCTTTGATAAGGAACAGAATATTGAGCACGCCTTTATAGGAGGCATGGGCAATACTCTCTACCGCTTCCGATCACCCATCTTCCGCCTGAATATTGGTGTGCTTTCCATGTACTTTACCAAGGACAAAAAGGTAGGGGATTGGATGGTAACGGTCCGGGACACAACCATTGGAAAAGATTATAGTCTCCTCCGAAGGCTGCGAGACGGCGTCCATATATTTGGAAGCCAGCCCCCAAAGCCGGGGGAAGAACATTACCTGCAAATTGAAGGGAAATACATTGCCAAGAAGCATATGACAATCACGATCGCCGGCGATGAGGTCAGCGTGGAGGACCATAATACCTTGAATGGCACGCGCATCGACCTTCTGACAAGCGAGGGTCTGGCCCGGTATAAACAGGTCGCGATGGAATTCTTGCACCACACGGATCCTCAAAGCCAAAAAGATGTGGTCAAAAGGGGTCGGTTCCTCTTGGACAAGCTCCTTCACCACCATCAAAACTTTGAAACAACCTTCTTCAGTGCAGTGGTGGACTCGCTCCTGCTCGAAGGCTTACCAAAACCCACAAGGGCATAACAGAGCCGGTATGAATGAAGAGATCCAGCAGTCCATCATGGAGGTTGCCCGAGCCATCGAGCATCTCAACCAGGCGTTTGAGAAGCGTGCGGATAACCTGCGGCAGGGGGGGAACCCACAGGAACTCCAACAATGGATCAAGGCCACTCAGGCCATGCGGGACAGCGGGAACATCTATCTCTCCTGGGCCAAGCACTATGCCGGCTCTGCAGGTGGCGAGGCGGCTTCGGATGAAGCAGAAGTTGATACCCTCGAAGAGGGTGGCTTCTAGTGTCGTAGGCTTTTCTTCGGGCGTGCTTCTCATGAGCCCGTAAGACGTGCGTAACGCTGGTGAGGGCAACGCGATGAGTAGGATACATGTCGTCCATAAAGCATGTGGAGGACCCGCCCTAGGTGATGATGAGATCCACCCCGACCACCCGCCAGGTTTTCTGACTGATGAGGCATTCTCTTTGACCTGCCTAACCTGCCTGGAGGAGATCACCGACCCTTCGGAATTGTTCTGCTCCGAGATATTAAGCCAGTAACCGGTGGGGCATAGTCGGAGCGTTCTTGCCTGGCTCTTTGAAACTCGATCCCTTTGAGCTGTAATTGTAGCCGGTTTCAGTGTCCTCTACGTTCTGACCAGCATGGGAGCCACTAAAATACGATACGGCCTCAGGCGGTCTATGCTAGAATGATTCATATTTCTCTTTGAACTCAGCACCTTCAAGGTTTACTGGGACCACTGATTTCGTTCCCCGGTAGCTCAGTTGGTAGAGCGATCGGCTGTTAACCGATTGGTCGCAGGTTCGAGTCCTGCCCGGGGAGCCAACTTCATAGCACCTGGAACCACACATTGGCCTGTCCGTCCTCACCCCCCACGATAGGTGCTGGGGAGGGTACTACCGTCTTTTCGGTGAGAGCAGGGGCTTTGATCCACTTTCGGATGTTGGGGCAACGCGAGCCTTCGAGATCCCCAATGACCTGCGTGAGCCCCCTTTGGTGTGCTCCTCTCCCCCTGCCCAACTCAACTGCCGGCCGGGGTACCTGGCCTTCCATACCTCAGTGTTCCAAGGGCATGGGGCGCCGGAAACAGTGTCCATTGGTGCAACAGAGAACACGTTTGCTGTACACTAAACAGCAGACCACCAGAGGCGCTGGTTCTTACCGGTATGCTGAGCAACAGAAGTGAACGGAAGTCAGTGGGCAGTCAGAGGACTGTTTCTCAAATCCTACTGGGATCGGCGGGTGGAGGCCACCGGTTCATGACCAAGGCGATCCTGCTCACGGCATTCGCCTTCTTTCTCACCTGTTCCACGGCGAGTTCTGACTCTTACCTAATTCAGACAAAAGACGGTGAAGAATTTGAAACCTCTCAATATTGGGAGGATGGGGGAGAAATAAAGTTTGAGGTGGACCAAGGGATCATGGGCATTCCTGTAGGGGATGTCAAACAAATCAAAAAGATCGAGGGACGGAGAAAATCGCGCAGTTTTCAACGCGTTCCCGACGGGGCCGCTTCAGAGGTCGCGCCTCCCAACCCGGGGGAAAACTCGCTGAACGGATCGTCAAACCAAGCCACGTCCGACACGCCGTCTGACACGGCGATGTACCAAAAATTTGACCTGGACGTGACCGCCTTTCAGAAGAGAGTCTTCCAGCAAATCAACACGCTGTCGAAGAAAGAACTGCTGGCTGTCGCCGCAGATGGGGTAACCCTGAAAGAACGGCTGCTCAAGACGAATCAGATCCAACAGCTTAATCCGCTTCTACGAAAACTGGACAACACCCTTGACATGCTCGAAAACGCCATCAACGAAGCGCATTGACATTCGCGCCTTGCGGTGTGAAGCTGCCTCTGTGAAGAGAAACCGTCTTTAGGAGCGTTCCCTCCACCTCTTGACCTGCAACTTGACCTCCAACGGTTTGCCCGCAAGCGCTTTGGCCACGTGGCAACTGTCGTATTTTATGACCGCATCCCCGTCTTTATCCACGGTCTGGGTTCCGGACGTATGGTTGGCAAAGACGGCTCCTTTGACAGCCATTGGTTCAGTAGGAGTTGTGCTATAGGTTAGCCCACCCGTTACCAACACAATCCCATTCCAAGTATTTCTCCTGAGCTCGAGATCTCCCTCCACCAAGAGGATTCCATAACTAGTCCCGCGGTCGAGTTTGAGGCCATTCAGATTGACCGGGTTTGAGGTGTCTGAATACACGGTCACGTAATTGCTCGAGCTTCCAAAGTTGACTTCAGCTTGATCCGTTGTCAGGACGGTGGCCCCGGCGCGCAGGCTGTTGATGAGACTGAGTATATCAAGATCAAGGGTTCCATTTTGTGGTGCTGGCGGACTTCCCAGGTAAAGGGGACTCCCTGAAATGACGGACGGGTTTTTAATAAACACGGGCGGCTTGGCGGAAGCGCCGCCGCAATCGTCATTTCCGCTCACGGAGGTCGTACTGATGAAAGTAATATTACCCTTCGTGTACATCGACGCCTCGATACTCAGACTGACATTGCGCACGAGATCAACCTCGATGCTTTTCGAGCTGGCGCCACTGGCCCCGTAGGCCCTGACGAGTTCCACCGGTTCAAAGACGGTGGCGGTCGCCGTGGTAAATTCGGTCGGGACGGAGGTGGTCATCGGATAGTATCCGTAATAAATGATGTTGCCGGGAGCGGCAGCGGTATGAGGTGCGGTGCTTCCATCAGCGTCAGTGTAGTGCGGTGTGGCGGGGGTATGACCTTCCAGCTCCGCATCGTATTCCCGCTTATGCCGGATTTTGATCCAGTAGGGAATCGTGGTCTGCAGGCTGTTGACCACCTTGGTGGTGTTGGTCAGGGAACCTGGCTTTGGGAAGTAATTCGTATAGGTGGCCTTGTAGTCCGGATCCTGCGCGGTCGTCCACGAACTGGAGGTTATGATGTAGGCCGACCAGAGCGGATTGGGAGTCGCCGCAGGGTCCCGAACGAAATTCGGGTTAATCGCGGGTGACCCCATGAGCCGTCCTTTCGCTTCCCCAATCCCCGCTTCCGAATAATAGAACGCTTGTTCCGCCCTCTTATAAGTAGAGGCTTGTGATAAGTCGGCTACAGTGGCATCAAGCGCAATGGATCCCCGCTCCGTCAGGATGGCTAATACAAGCATGACGACTAGTAACATGTCGACCCTCCGGTCGAGACAGAAAATGATCTGGTCAGTATAGGACTGAGACGGACTGTTTGAGCAGCATGAACGCTTACCTCAGGATGATAACCCAAGACCCCTGGCCGTGACACGGGACCGCAGCGTGAACGTTCTGT
>CAYJUP010000036.1:5780-12378 GCA_964373365.1 uncultured Nitrospiraceae bacterium | reverse complement strand
CCGGGGATTCTGTTCGCGGCAGAGCTCAAGAAGTTGAAGTGGCCCTTTGCAGTTAAGGTCGAGGTCGCTGAAAGGGATGAGGGAGCTGTCGATGTAGCTCACTTGGGCGGCAAGGTTAAAGATGATGTCGGTATCGCGGAGAATGGGTTTCATCAGGGACGGGTCTCGATAATCACCAACATGCACCGTAATCCGGTCGCGAATTTCTGCGACATTGGCCGGGTTCCCTCCATAAAGAGGATCCAAGGAGTCCACGATAGTGATATTCGCACCATAGTGCACCAGCTTCTGGGCGATGTTGCTCCCGATGAAGCCGAGGCCACCTGTAATCAGAACGCGCCGCTCTCTATAAGCTTCAAAGTCAAGCATCTTCTAATGATCCTCGGTGTCATCAAGTCCTACCCGCTCCTGAACGATATAGAGTGGGCGTCCTTTGAGCTCCTCGTAGATACGCCCCACGTATTGGCCCATCACCCCTAGGACGGTTAGTTGCACGGAGCCTATAAAAAGCACAATCGCGACCAAGGAAGCCCATCCCTGAACGGGCACACCCCAAATGAGCTTTATCATGACGGCGTATGATAGATAGATGAGACAGATACCAACTCCCGTGAACCCTGTCCATGTCGCAATCCGAAGAGGAGTGTCGGAAAAGGACACAATCCCATCCAAGGCCAGTCTGATGAGCCTGTGCATAGAGTATTGGGACTTCCCTGAGCGGCGCGGTTCCCGCTTGTAGTAGACAGGAGCCTGTGGGTAGCCAATCCAGCTCACCATCCCTCTCACAAAACGCGATCGCTCTCGAAGACGATTAAAGGTGGCCACCGCACGACGACTCAAAAGCCGGAAATCCCCACTATCCACGGCGATCGCAGTCTTTGTAAGCTTCCGCAGCAGCCGATAGTAGAGCGCAGCAGTCCAGCGCTTGAACCGAGAATCGCCCGGGCGGGCAACTCTTACGCCATAGACCACATCGTAGCCTTCGCGCCATTTCGCCAAAAACTCCGGTATGACCTCTGGAGGATCCTGAAGGTCCGCGTCCATCACCAACACTGCGTTTCCCCTGCTGTGATCGAAGCCAGCGGTGATGGCGAATTGGTGGCCGAAGTTTCTTGAAAGTCCGATCAGCTTTATGCGGGGGTCCCGCTTGTAGAACTGCCGAAGGACCTCTCGCGAGTTATCCCGGCTCCCATCGTCCACAAAAATAATCTCGTAAACTTCCACTTCAGACGCGGAGAGAGTCGAGCACACGCGAGATACCAGCTCATCCAGGCAATCGGCGTTGTTGTAGATGGGGATCACAACCGAGAGCTCAACGCAAGGCTCTGCCTGCCGACCGTCCATATACGACCTCATCACTAAGGATGCACAGTCCCTTGGCGGCCCCGCTCCTTTAGGATCCTCCATCGCTATTTGCACGAGCGTGGAGCCGTCCGATGAGAACCCAGGCCATGCCAGCCACTCCTAACAGCTTCCCGGACATAAAGAGAGACAGTGCCCCATGGTGGAACATCGGGAATCGGTCCAATGAATAAGGAGTTGCAAGGAGCAGGATCGAACCAACGAATACTGTTTGCTCTGTTACCGACATCGTGCCCTCGGAGGCCGCGAACAAGAGAAGGGCTAGCGGGAGCAGCAGAACCACAAGGTGGTGTTCCTCCGTCAAGGGAGACAAAATCAGAACTGTGCAGAGGCCTAGCCCCCAGGCCCAATCAGTGGTACAAGAACCAACCGGTAGAGCTCTTGGGATAACTCTTGCGAGGAGAACGAGAATGAGGGCACCCAACCCTAATGTCAGACCAGCGGCCAGAAGCTGTCCTTCTGGGGTGACCCCGAAGACCCGGTAAAGAAGAGCATACAAAGAGTGGTTTGCTGTCCAGCCGCCATACTGTACCGAAGTACCCCATAGATGTCGAATATATTCCAGGTAATGATCGGATCCGAGCACGAGCAGTCCGATGCCGACGCCAATGCCCCAAAGAAGAATCGTGCGAAGAGCTACGGCGCGAAGTCCGCTCCGCCAAAGCAAAAGGATCAGAAGAGCAAATTGAACTTTGATATGCAACGTCGTTGCTAAAGCCCCTGCGACGACCCAGGGGTGGCCGGCAACGAGACCCCACCAGGCAAGGGTCAAAAGGAAGAGAAGCAAAACATTACTCTGCCCTAGATAGAGATCTTCCAATAACGGCTGATAGTTCAGCACGACAAAAAGGGGACCAGCAAGCAAAATCGGACGAAGCGAGTTATAGCGGCTCCACCATAGGAAGACGGTTGCCCCTAAGAGTATCTGCGCTCCTAAGCACCAGGCCGCAACTGCGTGCCGGAAGGGGAGAAGCGTCCACGGCTGCATAACGAGGTAAAACAGAGGAGGATACACCGCAGCGCCCCCGGCCCGCCGGATGTTGAGCAGGGCGTCCACGTATGCGACGGCTTGCGGGTCGAAGGGATCTCGACCAAGTGAGACCACGGTGGCTAAGGTGTAATAATGGGCAAAATCAATGAATGGCGAGTCAACAAGGAGTTTGGCCAGATCATGAACATACCGGAACAGGCTCAGCAGGATCACGAGCGTGAGCAGAAAGGGCATCAAGCCGGGTATTGCTGCCTGTAGCTGTTCGCCTTTGTGTGCTTGTGATGCGCGGATAAACTCCAGGCAGGCGCCGCTCACTGTGGCATGATCCCGGAATGATTGCCGATGGCGCGATGGAACGAGGGCCAGGAGGCGACAGACCAGTCGTCGGATCCCCAGTTCTCGGACTGCCATCCAACGTGCGACGGAGCCGCCCCAGCCGGGAAAGTGCTTCTGGAAATAGTACACCCGGCTTTTGTAGGCTTCCCGCAGCATCACCGCCGGGAGTTGCGCCGTGCTCTTGCCCCAGTGATGGATCGCGGATGGTTCGGGCAAGTAGCGAAGCCGATAGCCAGCCTCCCGGATCCGCTTGCAGAGATCCATATCCTCGCAGTACATGAAGAACCGCTCATCGAAGCCGCCGGTAGCTTCGAGGACAGCCCTTCTGATCAACAGGCACGCGCCCCCTCCCCACGCCACATCATGAGCCTCACCGTGGGCCCGAACCGTCCGCCCAAGCAGCCATCGATGCAAGACCGGGGTACGGTACACGGCATAGCGGAGAGACGAGAGAAAGAACAGGTCGCCGATCGTGCTCCAGGGTGATGGTAAGGACGGGTGGACGGAGGGTTGCAGCGAGCCGTCGGGGTTAAGCAGTCGGCAGAACACCGTGCCGATCGAGGGGTCTCCATCGAGCGCCCTGACCATGGCCTCGAGAGCGCTTGACTGCAGCTCACAGTCGCTGTTGAGAAACAGGATGGTCCGCCCCTGGCTGGCCCGAGCGCCGACGTTATTGGCTCGTCCGAATCCCAGGTTCTCCGGATTCTGAATGACGCGGACGCGGGGGAACTTTTCGGCCAGCATCGCCTGAGTCCCATCGGTGGACCCGTTGTCCACCACAATGATCTCAATCGTCAGACCTGCTGCAGCCCGGGGTATGGCCGCGAGACACCGTTCCAGATAGTCGCTGGTGTTCCAGCTCACGATGATGATCGAGACGTCTGGGCGATTCATGAATCGGCAGCCGGAGCCAGTCCGGTAATGGGGAGCGGGGCGTGTCCGCACAGGGCGAACAAACTGTAGGCGTCATCGGTGTGCGGTGTGAGCGGAAAACTGTTCAGGGACATCTGTTGAGGCGGCGTCACCCGGTTCCACAATGCGATCGCATAGACAAGGAGTGAGACGAGACTGCGTGGTGCCAGCCGTTTGATGCCCAGTACATCCCAACGGCGAACCCGTTGGCACGACTGTTCCAGAACATAGATCTCCGAGGGACGGCGTTGTCCCGCGAGCAGGACGAAGGCGAAGTAACGACCAAGCAGCGCCTTCAGCTCTGCTGGAGTAAACTCATGCGTATGGAAGGGGTTTCTGGGACCCACGTGCGTCAGGGCATTCGGTGTGGACAGGATGGCAAGGCCGGACGGGCGCAGGACACGAGCCAATTCGCCGAGGAATCGCTCAGGATCGTTGAAATGCTCAATCACCTGAAAGGCGCAGGCCAGATCGATGCTCGCGCTCCGCATCCCGAGACGCATACCGTCCATACAGGCGAAGGACACTCCTCGACG
The DNA here is from genome assembly GCA_964373365.1 of uncultured Nitrospiraceae bacterium. GTDB lineage: Bacteria > Nitrospirota > Nitrospiria > Nitrospirales > Nitrospiraceae > CAYJUP01. The sequence goes on along the minus strand of CAYJUP010000036.1, from coordinate 8,241 downwards.
CTGATAGTGCCGAGCCGCTGCTCGTGCGACGCTCGACTCGTAATCAATGCCGAGCACGCGCCGACCGTCTTGTGCCAGATGATCGGCTCCATAGCCGGCTCCACAGCCGATATCGATCACGGTGCCGTACCGCGGAAGTCCTCGTGCGGACTCGTAGGCGGAGAGCAGCTCCAGATAGAGCGTGTTGTGTGACTCGGCGGGAACCCGTTCGCCTGTATCCCACAGGCGCGGCTTCTTGGTCACGACGAAGCCTTGCGAGCTTCTACATGCATCGCTCCCCCTTGCCCGAAAACCCTCCGCAGCGGTGAGCAGGCCGCGAGCCCTAGTTCGATGGCTCGGGTCCACCGAGCCACAAAGCGGTGCGCATGTGCATTCCCCCGATCTTCAAAAACGTACAGGAGGCTCCGGGTGCAGTCAACCGGGTGATACTGATAGTGAAAACGAGTGACGACGAATCCGCTCCGCTCCAGCATGGCTCTGATCGTGCCCGGAGTGGCGACGAATAAGTGGCGCGGCGGGTCGAGGCCGTACCAGTTGCCACGGAATATTCGGGCCTCCCAGCTCTTCACGTTCGGAGTCCTGAGCATGACCACTCCATCAGGGTTCAGGATCCGTCGGATCTCATGAAGAGTTCCCAACGGATCAGGCAGGTGTTCGATGACGTGCCACATCGTCACCACGTCAAAGAACGAATCAGGGAATCGACAGGATTCGAGCGGACCCTGTTGGACCGACAATCCTAGGACCTCCTGGGCGTAGGCCCTGCTCTTCGGTCCAGGTTCGATGCCGTGGCAGATCCAGCCCAGACTTGCGAGAAAGGCCAGATACCCTCCGCTGCCGCACCCGATGTCCAAGACACGTCCGCCTGGGCGCTGCCGGGGCAACTGGCGTAACAGGGGGCGGAGGGGCATCGTCAGCCCTTTGCGCAGCCACGTTGACGGACTTCGGAGCAGGGCATGAGGCTTGGAGGAATACCCGTACCAGTCCTCGGCAACGAACCGCTTCACTTGCCGTCTCGTTTTCTCCCGAAAAGAGGCATCCGCATCTCTTCGGACCAGCGTGACATGGTCCGGATAGTAACGGCTCATTTCCTGGTCGGTTGGCCTGGGGTGAAGGAAGACAAGCTCACAGGCACTACACTTCATGTGGGTAAATCGGCCCGGCCCTCGGAATTTTTTGTCGGACCCTTCCCATAGCTGGATGATGGCCTGTGTGCCGCAGAGGAAGCAGCGAAGCTGGTCTGCAGTCGAAGTCATAACCGGTTCAGGAGCGATGCAAGGTTTCGGCATAGACCTCCAGCGTGTGGGCGACATGCCGCTCGATGGAGAACTCCTCCCGGGCCCTGGCAAGACCGGTGCGACCCAGGGTTGTCCGAAGCGATGGGTCATCGATCAAGCGACCGATCGCGCGAGCCAGTGCCTGCGGATCTCTCGGCGGCACGAGCAACCCGTCAAAGCTGTTTCGGACGATCTCGGGTGTTCCTCCGCTGTTCGTAGCCACGATCGCGGTTCCGGACGCCATCGCCTCGAACAGGACCCGGCCACACGGCTCGGCATCGGACGCCAGGACCAGCACATCGAGCCCGCGCAGGACTAGGGGAACATCTCGGCGAAAGCCTGTGAATCGAACGCGGTCCCCCACGCCGGCTTCCTTGACGCGTTGGCGGAGCCGATCGGTGCGCCAGGCGTCTTCCGGGAAGAGGGTATCGCCCACAATAAGGAACTGCGCCTTCGCTCCCGCGTGGAGGAGTTGAATCGCGGCCTCGACAAAATGTGCGTGCCCTTTCCCCAGTCCGATCCGTCCCACCATGCCCACCGCCGGTTCCCCTGGGGCAATCCCCTGTTCGCGGCGGAAGGGCTCTCGAGGAATCTCAGGGCTGAATTCCTGACTGTCCACTGCGTTCAGGATGGTCACACACTTCGCCCACGCCTTGCTCCCTCGAAACCGTTCACGGATCGCCTCCGAGTTACAAATAATACGCGACGCGAGCCCAGAGAACAGCCGGTCGACATCCCACATGTTGCCGTACAGAAGATTGCGCATATGCCACACGGCGGGGATGCCGGCCAGCCGGCCCGCCAGGCCTGCGCAGATGTTGGTCCGGGGCCCATTGGCATGGAGCAGGTCTATCCGGTGTTCGCGAATCAATTTCAGCACCCGGCGTGCTGATCTGGCCAGGCCTGGGAGATCCCGTAGCGGGCCGAACCTGACAGGAAAGACCGGGATCCCCTCCTGGTTCAGGCAATCCGGGAATGGCCCCGCCACCGGCCCCGCGAACAAAGGGAGAACCCGGTTGCGGTCCAGATGGCGAAAGAAGAGCCGGAGACTGTTCTCCGCACCGCTGATCTGCTCGACATGGTGCAGGTAGAGAACTTTAATGGCCATGTGCTCTCGTGCCGGCTGCTCGGGCCAGGACCGCTTCGTATTGATCCGCAATCCGGTCCCAGTTAAACAGAGTCTC
>CAYJUP010000036.1:0-5680 GCA_964373365.1 uncultured Nitrospiraceae bacterium | reverse complement strand
AGATCGCAGGCGGTGAAATAGGATCCGAGACTCGCGCGCGGAATGTAGCCAAGAAAACGGACCCACTTCTCAATACCCAGATCCTCGGCCAAGGCGCGAAGCTTCATCTCCTCAGGGCCCTTCCCCCCGATCGCCAGTATCCCGACGCCAACACGCTCGCGGCAATGGCGAAAGGCGCGGAGGAGGACATCGACCCGTTTCTCAGGACCGAGCCTCTGGAGCGAGAAAATCAGCGGCTCGCCTGTCGGGACATCCAATTTGTGACGGACCGACCCGCCGTCACCCCGTGGCGGCGGTATCTCCACGCCGTTGTAGACGACCTGACCTCTCACGTGGGTGCCGCGGTAGATCGTCTTCCGGCAATAGTGAGAGCCATAGGTCACGTCGGTTACGAGCGCCAGGAAGGCACGCTGCCACCATCGCCACAGGACCGGAACGCCGGGTCCCGGCACATCCCTGCCGTTCAGAGTCACGACCGTTGGGATCCCGAGCCAGCGCTCCGCCACTACACCGGCTAATCCGGTCGGCATCAGATAATGGACATTCAGGACATCAGGGTTGAAACGCTGTGCAGCCTGATGGACAGCAGCAACTGCTGACAGAGAGAAAGGAGGAATCGCCCCACCACTCCACCGATGGCCTGGAATTCGCATGAATGACACGCGATCAAGGTAGCGCTCCACACAGAACGGAATATGGTTCTCATATTCCTCACTCGCTTGGTCCCGAAGCAAGTCCGGAGAAAGAGTCGGGGTAACGAGAAGAACCTCATGGCGTCGAGCCAGTCGCCGGTATACCTCGAAAATCACCAGTTCGGCGCCCCCAACGACAGGGAGGAACGTGGGGGTCAGCACCAGGATTTTCACCGCGAGCAGACTTTCCTCTTGACGGCCATTAGGGTCCGTGAGGCTTTCGCGGTGTCATTTTGCAGCAGCCCGCGCAGCTTTGGTAGAGCCCGCGAGGCTTCATGCGGTTTCTGAACTCTCGATACGGCCCGGAGTTCCAGAGCGCATTGAGGCTACGCTCACGGATATTGCCGACGCGGTAGTTCAAGCAAGGGAACACATCCCCGGTCGGAGAGATACGCGTCGTTGTCCAGGGCACGGAGCAGGTGTAGTCCTCATAGACCAATTTGCCGGCATAGAAATCCAGCACCTCGGTTTTTGTGCGAAGAGGAACAAAGTTGTAGGCAACACCGAGGGTCCGGGCTCGGTATTCCACGGCGTCGAGGCTGGCGGAGAACCCATCCCTATTGACTACGGGTAAGTGCTGGGGCCACGGCTCAGATTCCACGATCTCGTTACGTAGATTGATGCCAGACCGACTGAGAGATGGATCCAGAATCTGAAACGAACAGGAATCGAAGCCAACGTCGTGAGCGACATCGATAACCTCTGCGAGGCGAGGGATATTCTCGGGAACCATCACACAATTCAGATTGACCCGAGGGAAGTCACGCTTTAATTCCCGTCGGCCCTCCAAAATTCGCCGGACGTTCGCGCAGGTCTTACCGAATGTGCCTGGCCCTCGGATGGTGTCGTGAACATCCTCCGGCCCGTCTATTGAAGTTCCGATCATTCGCACGCCTGCCTTCAGGATACGGTCGCAGATCTGTGGCGTGAACAGGACGGCATTCGTGCCGATGGTGACCCGGTGACGGCGCGCCGCCAGCTCGACGAGGTCCCAGAAACGATCTTTAATGGTGACTTCGCCTCCGACAAAAGTGATGTTACTGCGCCAGGGTAGCGCGCGGATAATCGCGCCGATTTCTTCATATGTCAGCTCGCTCTTTTTTTCAATCACGCGGCCGCGCTTCTCCTCTTCCACCCTGAGATAGCAGAAATCGCAGGTCAGGTTGCACCGATAAGTGAGCTCAAGGACGACATTGCGACAGGGAAAGACCAGCCCGGGGAGCCATTGGGCGGGAAGGTCGTAATACAGGCGCTTCAAGAAACGAGCGATCCCTTGTGGCCATCGGCTCATACACACACCTCATGGTAAACCGATACTGTGGACTCGGCGATACGCGACCAGGAGAAATCCTTCGCGAGATCCGCGACGCCGAGCCGAAGACGCTGGCGCAAGTCTGGTGACATGATCAACGTCTCGATGGCGCGGGCGAGGGCGACGTGATCCCCCGGCGGAACCAGCAGCACGTTTTCCCCGTCACGGAAAAGGCGGCTCGGCCTGACGGCGTGAGTGCTGATAATCGGGAGGTGATGCATGATGCCCGCCACCAGCGTGCCGCGCCTCGCTGAAATTCCATCGTCATAGGGTACCACATAGATGTCGCTGGCCAAAAGTAAAGCTGCAATCCGCTCGCGACCGCAGTGCCCCAGCCACAGGATGTGTTCGTTGAGCCCCGATGCCCGAGTGATGGCCTGCAACTCCTTATAATAGGCCTCGGCTCCCGGCCAAGGTCCGCCGATCATCAGAAGGCGGAATTGCATCCCCGCGTTCCGAAGGTGGCCTGCTGCGACCACGAGAGTCTCGATGCCCTTCCCGGAATATGCAAATCCGAAGTGGGTGAGTAGTAGGGTCTCCGCTCCAAGACCAAACTCCGCCCGGATCGCGGCGCGCGTGAGTTCTGGGTCTCCCACGAGTGCGGGGATGCTGGAGCCGATGGGGATCCGTCGGACCCGTGGGCGGAGGAACGGCAGGTACTTGCTAACCAGATAGGTGACTTCGTCGTTCGGGCAGATGATTCGATGGCTGAAACTTGTGAGAAGTGGCGCAAGCGCCGTGGCGGACGAGTAGCCTGCTACAAGGGTATGGGGGGTGAGAATGACCCGGGGACCACCCCGGAGGGCCAGAGCAGCCGGCAGGAGCTTCATCCACGGCGAACGACCGAAGAGCCCCGGCGTGTACTGGATGTGGACGAGATCGAAAGCTTCGTCGTGGAGGAACTGGACGAGGTTCATACTAGCCCTCGAATCCCACCGTTCAGCGAAAGGGACAACCTGGATCGAAGCGCTACGGTCGGGGTGGTGAGACGTTGAGGCCACGACGGTGAGGGACAAGCCTGAGCGGGTCAATTGCTCGACCAATTCGCGCGTGTAATCTCCGACGCCGCAAGGCACGTCGTTCGGTGGATAGGTCGGGCAGACCATGCAGATCCGCATGTTAGCCTTGCGCGATTTCAGTGAGAACCAAATACTCTGTGCCAACGTGGACCATATTCATGACCGTATCTCGTCGGCCCGTGGGCTCTTGCCTCGGTGCTCGCCGGTATCACGCTGCGGTCAGTCATGCTTGAGGGCGGAGATATCTACAGTGAAACGGTGCGGGCATCTACCGAACCGGGTCCGATAGAAATCATAGACGCCATAGGCCACGGCCGTTGCGTTCTGGCGACGCCCTTGGGTCCGGAGCGTGTAGGCATACCGAAGGGAACGCGCTGTGTAGAGGGCGATCAACCAGAGTCGATATCGTGTCGGGGCATGGCTGCTGAAGAACAGCAGGCGGTTTCGCGCATAGTAGTAATCGGAGGTGGGTGAGCCGGTCTTCATGGTCTGCGAGACCTTATGGTAGATGCGAGAACTGGGAACATAGCGGCACCGATACCCGCGGCGACGAGCCCGGAGATTCCAGTCTGTCTCATCGAAGTAGATAAAGTACCGTTCGTCCCATCCCCCAATTTCTCGAAAGAGGCTGGCTGGCGCGAGCAGGCAGCAGGACGTAATGTAATCCACCTCTCGTGGTCTGTCCCATTGTCCCTGGTCTAGCTCATTGGCCCCCAGGCTCCACACTTGCCCTGAACGCCAGTCGATCATGCCCCCGGCAAACCAGATTCGGTTGACTTCAGGATGATGGTAGATTTTCGGTCCCACGATGCGAATCCCTGGCGCCTTCAGACCTTCCAGCAGCGGTGCGAGGAAATCGGGATCAACCAGGGTATCGTTGTTGAGGAGCAGAATGTGGCTGGCCCCTTCCTGGAGAGCCCTCTCAATCCCGGCATTGTTTCCTTCGGCAACACCCCGGTTTTCTGGAAGGCGGATGACCAGCGTTTCAGAAAAAGTGCGTTCCAGTCGGTCCACCGACTCCGGGGAGGAACCGTTGTCCACAAGGATCACTTGAAGGGGAATACCTGACACCTTGCGCAGCGAGGCCAGACATTCGGCCGTATGCTGCTCCTGGTTCCAGTTCAGAACGACTACGGCAACGGAAATAGAGTCCTGGCCCATATCACGGATCGCGGATGCCTGCAGGCTCGAGCGCCTCTGGACAGAGACGATAGTCAGGCACCTGCCCTCGGAATTGCATACAGGTGAACATGCTTGGTAATCGTCTGGGACCCGTCAAAGACCACCGGCATTTCAAAGTGGTCCCACTGGATCCAACAGTGATACCGTTCCAGGTCAAGAAGACTTAAAATCTCTGCCACAGAAGTGCCATACCTGGCAAGATCGGCGGGACTATGAATTTCGATCGCCAGTTTGGGCGTGCGTCCCAGCAAATCCCCGGCTCCCTTCAGCACCTCAACTTCGTATCCTTCCACATCAATCTTGAGGAGCGTCGGATACAGGTTGTGTCCTCTTGCATAGCCATCCAACGACACCGTTTCGACTTCCATTCGCCTGCGTGGAAGCCCTCCTTCACAGTCTCCCGGTCGTGCGCTCCCGGCGCGATGGCTTTGGGCCACAACCGTGTTGGAGGCGTCGATCACGACGGCCGTCCCAGCCCTGGAACCAACGGCCTTCTGCTCGACAGCGACATTGTTCAATCCATTCAGACGCACATTCGCCTCGATCACCGACGCGTTCTTGCGGCTCGGCTCGAAGGTCACGACTTTGCCGCCTTCCCCGACGCATATGGCCAAGAACATGGCGGTGCATCCATGATGCCCCCCGCATTCAAAAATAATATCCCGCGGTCGTACGAGACGCTCCATCAGGAATTTCATCTCCGGCCATTCCGCCTCATTGTCATACCACCGTTTCGCCGTCAGGTCGGAAACCAGGAAGTTGAACGTCACACCTTCGACGCTTTTCTTGATCACGTAAGGTCGAAACGTTTGTTCCTTGAAGAGTTCGACCAGGTTCAACAGAACCGTCTTCACCCTATCCGGAAGAATGGCGGCCAGGAGTCTCCTGAGCATGTTCATCTTGAATTGGTCCGGCGCAATTATCCACCACATTGACCCGGAGGGAAACTCCTTTGACGTCGTGCAGGGATGTGAGGCAAGCAGTTGTGTCCTTCTCCTGATTCCAATTGAGGATCACTGCGGCCACTGTACGGGTGGCCTAACTCATCGTACCAGTCCCCGTTCCTGCAATTGCAGATTGGCCGCAGTCACGCCGTCATGCGGCCGTTGATTCCGGATCCAGGCAGTCAGACGGTCCATCCCTTCCGCAAATGCAACCTTCGGCCGATACCCCAGAGTCTTGCTGATCTTGGATATATCCGCCACACAGTGGCGAATATCGCCGGCCCGGAAGGTTTGCAAGAATTGGGGCGCAATTCGCTTCTGCAGGCTGGCGGCCAGTACCTCAGCCACCTGGACCACCGTCGTAGCCTGGCCGGTTCCTACGTTGAAGACCTGAAAATCTGCCCCTGGCCTGCGCATAGACAGTAAGGTGGCCTGTACGACGTCGCTCACATGAGTGAAGTCACGGCTCTGGCGCCCGTCTTCATAAATCAGCGGAGGCTGGTCGTTGAGCAATCGGGACGAGAAGATGGC
>CAYJUP010000035.1:5892-12439 GCA_964373365.1 uncultured Nitrospiraceae bacterium | reverse complement strand
GAAGGCTTCCGCCGGGTACCCATTGCCGGCCTTCCAGCAATGGGTGATGAGTCCGGAAGGGTCGCTCCGAGAGGCGCGGGAGCATCGGACCTTGCCACATCCAATTCCTCAGCCTCCTCCGCTTCCCCTCGTTTTGATCGCCTCTTCAACTTTGTTGAGCAGAGCCTCATTGGTAACCACCTCATAAAAGGTATTGGTGGTTGGTTTGCCGAAGTTTGGGTCCTGCATGTTCAAGAGGCGTATTCTCCCTGCACGTACCACCAATCGCTGCATGGTACCCTTGAGGTCCGGGTAGCGACCCGTATACAGCGTGGTGGGACCGTCGTCGCCTGGTAACAGCAGCGCGAGCTTTTGCAAGGTGATTTCCGATTGGAGTTTGACGAAACCCGCAGCATCGAGCTCGATGCCGTTGACATTGTAACGAAGATGGATTTCCCCCTTCTCGCCGCGCAACGGATCACCCTCAGGAATTTCATAGATCTCGACATTCGTATAGGTATCGGTGCGTTGACTCCGTTGCTTTCGCAAGAGCCAGGAACAGGAGGAGAGTCGGTCTGCCCTCCCGATTGCAGATGAAATCATGATCTGAGTATCACCATCGTAGAGAAAGGTTGGCGGCTCATCGCTGAACACGAGTCCGAGGCCTAATTCCAACTCAGGAAGCCCACCCTTTTTACAGAGACTATTCTGAGCGTAGATGACGCTCAGTAACCTCTTTGCCAGTCCGCAGGCGCGTGCCACGCTCAGCCGATGCCCCTGATCTTGATATTCACAGAGACTGAGGATGACCGCGTCGCCCTCGACAAACACCTTGCTGGCACCATAGGTCTCGAGCAAGACGTTAATGGGGTCGAACAGGTTCAGGCTGAAGTGGGAGGCAGGATTGAGCCCTCGTTTCCGGAGCTCTGCGACCATCGTCGTGGAACCACGCACATCGGCCTTCAGGATCACGTGGTTGAGGATCGTTTGCGCAACCGCCCCCTCTTCGTTGGATGCCAGGAATTCGTAGAGGGTGTTATTGGTGTGTGAAAGTCGGACACTCCTCGGATCTTCCAGAAGGTGGATACTATTCATCGCCTCATGGGCAAGGTAATAATGGTTAAGGTCGCGCCGAAAGGTGATGAAGTCCTTCAAGAAACGCACCAGATACTCCCGCCGGTGACCACCCGACAGGCGAGCCATTTGTAATGCCGCTCCATTCAGTTGCTCGACGGGTAACGCCTTGCCGGTGACATACCGCATCTCCTTGAGCTTGAGTAATATTTCCTTTCTGCTGATATTTCCGCAGAGAAACTGGTGAAGCTGCTGTGCATTGAATATCTGGGAATAGTCACGGTGTAGCGGCAACATTTCATAGGCCGCGATGACCGGGGTCAGTAAACCCGCTTCAATAAAATGCCGTTCGACAACACTCAGTAATCGCCGCTGGAACTTGATCTGTGCTTTGAGCCTGGACACGCCCTCTTTGTCCTTCTCTTTCTGCGCGGTGCGCACATACTCTGCGTAGAGTACCGAGTCGAACAGCGTGTCCACGTTAACCGGAGTATCCGCCCAGGCGTAATGGGCTTTGAGATAATCCACCCGAATAAGTTCGAGTTCGGCGTTCGCTTTGTTGATCTCGGATTCCAGCTCGGCCTCGCGTTTTTCAAGTTCGGCGACCGTGGTGCGTCGGATGGCGCGCGTTCGTTTTTTCCTGATACGGTCGAGTTCACGCACAAGCCGTCCGTGAGCCTGTTCAGCCTGTGTCAGTGCAATTTCGGTCTGGTCAGCGGGGGTGCGCCGCCGGAACAGATACGGCAGGAAACTATCAATGGCGGCAAAGCTGTAGGCATCATCCTGACCCAATAAGACGTAATGGGTCATCATGAGCTCGTCGTCAAGAATAGTTTCTGCCTGGAGCAGCGGATTAAAGAACACCTCCAGGGGGACAGACCACCGGTCACCAAGCAGCGATTGGCGCAGATCTCCCAGCGGGCCTGATTCGACCTTCAACAATTGCTCGAGTAACTGATGATTTGTCTTGTATCGAATCCGGGCCCGATTTCGTGCGAACCAGCTCATGCGTTCGTTGAGTTCAAGCTTGTGACTGTCTGTCGCTGACCCTCCTGAAGACGTTGGTCCTTTTAGGCCTTGTCGCAGCAGATCCAGTTCAACCTGAACTTGTTGTAGCAGGAATTTCATTGCCGCGAATTGGACCAGCTGCACCAGAGCTACGGAACCGGCGACCTTGGCACGATGAACGGCTGTCTCGACCATGCGGGCATAGCTGGTTCTGAATTGTTCCCAGTCGCTGCTGGTCGGGCCAGGAGATTTCTGACCCAGGCGGCCCCGGGCCGCATGCGTTTCCATCAGGCTGGTGATGAGGCGAGCGGCGTGGCTTACGAACTGTGGACTGAGGTGAACATCGATATGGATGTTATCAATGCCTTTGGTGAAACCATCAAAATTAATGCTGGCCGGGGCGCCTTGCAGAAGTGGCACCACTGACTCGGCTGGAGAGGGAGGTCTACGGAGCGCATCGATGAGCCTGCGCAGCGTATTTTGGGCGAATGTCAGCACACCGTTGGAATCTTGGAATTAAACTCCGAATGATGGAAGACTCATTCCCACGCGCACACCAGCCGTCCGTGGTTCCACATCGTCGTCAGGAAAGCCGTTGGACAGGTCGCCGCTGGTACTTATTCACGGCCCGGTTATGCTCAGCCAACGTAGAGGAAAACACATGAGTCCCGTCGTTCCTGGACACGAAATACAGAAAGGTGTTCTGCGACGGAAACAGAGCTGCTCGGATCGACTGGGCGCCTGGACTGGCGATGGGACCAGGAGGAAGGCCCCTGACACGATACGTATTATACGGACTGGCCACGGAGAGATCGCGCTTTCGCAAATTTCCATCGTAGGTTCCCAGCCCATAGATCACGGTAGGATCGCTCTGAAGCGGTATCTTCCGTCGCAGGCGGTTGTGAAAGACAGCCGAGATCAGTTCGCGCTCTCCATCCACGCTCGTTTCTTTTTCGATCACTGAAGCCAAGGTGAGCACTTGGTGCATGCTCATGTTGATCTCTCTCGCACGTGCACGAAGCTTCGGCGTGAATGCCTGCCGGAGATCCGCCACCATGGTGCTGATAATTTCCTTCGTCTTGGTATGTCGGGCAATGCGGTAGGTATTCGGAAAGAGGTAGCCCTCGAGGCCGGCTACGTCGAGTTCCAGGGTGCGGATAAAGTCCCGATCATGGGCAAGCTCGAGGAATTCAGCTTTGTCGGCCAACCCTTTCTGTTCCAGTAGACCGGCGATCTGGGCGACCGTGTATCCCTCCGGAATCGTTACCGGATAGAGCACGACGTGACCGTTGCGGAGTTCCCGGAGGATCTCGGTTGGGCGCATGCCGGCGTGCAGGGCGTATTCGCCCGCCAGGATTCGACGGTCCATCCAGGTCAACCTGCCCAGAAGCAAGAATCCCCACTGGCTCGCGATCAGGTGCTCTCTTTCCAGCAGAGCGGCCAGTTGTCGGAACGTTGTCCCTTCCGGTATTTCAATCGTCCTGACCGTCTGGGGCGTGGAAGAACCGGACTGGCTCACGAGCGGGGCCAGCACCCACTGTACCGAAAGGTATCCCGCCACTCCTGCAGCGCACAGAACCGAGACGATCAGCCACGATGCCCGCTCGCGCTTCATAAGTCCTGTGGAGACCCGTGGCCTGCGGCTTCTTCTGCGGACGATAGGCTTTCGAGATAGCTCTGGAGCAGGAGCGCGGCAGCGACGCGATCCACCGCTCCTTTGCGTTTCTTGCGGCTCACGTTGGCCTCGATCAACATCTGTTCTGCAGACTTGCTGGTCAGTCGCTCGTCCCAGGCGATAACCGGAACGTTCAGACCCCGTTCCAGGGTCTCAAGGAATCGCTGCGCGGACTCAGCTTCCGGGCCCATGCGACCATCCATTCGAATCGGAAGCCCCATCACCACTTGGCGGACATTGTGCATTCGAACGAGGCGTTGGATGTGTGCGACATCCGCCTCAACCGACCGTCGCTCATAGGTCTCGAGCGGCTGAGCGGTCCAGCCGAGTTCATCGCTGAGCGCCACGCCGATGCGTTTGGTTCCTGGGTCCAAGGCTAAGATGCGTGTGCCAGCCATAAGCTTACCGCTGAATGCCCTTTTCGACCAACTCAAACGCTTTTTCCAACGCACCCCGCCCTGCAGGGTTCATTCCTCGCCGCATTGTCTACTGTCCAAGAGCTTTTTTGACCAAATCAAACACTTTGCTCAGTGCAGCCCCCATCCCATCCGGGTTCTTACCTCCAGCCTGGGCCATCTCCGGCCGTCCTCCACCAGTTCCACCTATTTCAGCCGCCAGCGGCTTAATGATTTCACCTGCAGGTAGTGCAGAAGTCGTTGATGCAACCAGTAATGATGGTTTACCGTCCGTAACCGTACCCAACACAATAAAACCGTACTGATTTGTTTCTCGCAGTGAATCAGCCAGCGTCCGCAAATCTTTCATCTCCATCCCGTCCACACGCTGCGTATAGACGGTCACACCGGCCACTTTTTGAGTCTGCCCGGAATCCGCCGCAGCTTGACCGGACGCGAATCTGGCCTTGAGTTTTTCAAGTTCCTGCTCTTTCTCCTTGAGTGTGGCCACGACCTTCCGGGCCTTGGGAAGGACATCACTTCGATTAGTCTTAAGCACATCAGCCAGCTCGTCGAACTCCGCGTCCCGCTGCTTCAACAGGTCGTACGCCCCAACGCCTGTCTGACCCTCGATCCGCCGCACCCCAGCCGCGACCCCCGTCTCCGACACCAACCTGAAGAGCCCGATCTCCCCCGTGTGCCGACAGTGGGTACCTCCGCAGAGCTCCTTGCTGAACGTATTGATGCTCACGACTCGAACCTGATCACCATACTTGTCTCCGAAAAAGGCCAGGGCCCCAGCAGCCACTGCCTCCTGAACGCCCATGACCTGGGTCTGCACCGCATCGTTCCGGCGAACGCGCTCGTTCACCATTGCCTCAATGCCATCAATGTCCCGAGAGGACAGGGGCTTGAAATGCGCAAAATCAAACCGCAGCCGGTTGGGGGCCACCAGCGAGCCATACTGCTTCACATGCGGGCCGAGCACTTCTCGCAGCGCGGCGTGCAACAGGTGCGTGGCGGTATGGTTGCGCGCCGCCCCGAGACGCAGGCGCGCATCTACATGCGCCTGCAGCCGATCGCCCTGGTGGACGCGGCCACGGGTGACAATCCCCTGGTGCAAGAACAGATCCGGCGCCGGCTTCAGCGTTTGTTTGACCTCGATGTCACCCTCCGGCCCCATCAGAATTCCCTGGTCACCCACCTGCCCGCCGCCTTCCGCATAAAACGGCGTGCGGTCCAGGACCACTTCAACCTCATCCCCTTCCACGGCTTCCTTAACGCTTACTTCGCGCTTGACGATGGCCTGCACCACACTCTCGACAGCAAGCTGGGTATAGCCCAAGAAGTGCGTTGGAGCGACGGCTCGGCTCACTTCAGTATAGATGGCTCTTGTCTTGGCCGCCTCAAAGCCAGCCGTCTTGCGCGCCCGCTCGCGCTGCTCATCGAGGGCAGCCTGAAAGCCGTCCAGATCAAGCGTCAGGTTCTGGTCCCTGGCTGAATCCACCGCCAGATCAAGGGGGAACCCATAGGTGTCATAGAGCTTGAACAGCGCTTCCCCAGGAATCGTCTTTCGATTGGCTCGCTTCATGTCGGCGACGATCTCATCAAGCACGCGAAGCCCCTTGTCCAAGGTGTCTAAAAAGCGCTCCTCCTCGGTCTGGGTGACCTGGCTGATCGGGGCGCGACTCCGTTCCAGTTCAGGATATACGCGCTTCATCTCGTCAATCACGGACTCGGTCAGCCGATACAAGAACGGGCCGTCGATGCCCAAGCCGATCAGCCGGCCGTAGCGTCCGGCTCGACGGAGGATTCGGCGCAACACATATCCCCGGCCTTCGTTCGACGGGAGGATCCCGTCCGCAACCATAAACGCGATGGCGCGGAGGTGATCGGCGATGACTCGAAACGCTCGATCATCATCCGCCGAGTCCCGATAGCGCCTGCCGGACAGCTCCTCGATTGCCCGGATAATCGGCCGGAAAAGATCCGAGTCATAGTTGCTGGTCTTTCCTTGGACCACCGCCGCCAAGCGTTCCAACCCCATTCCTGTGTCGATACTGGGTTTGGGAAGCGCAAGGCGATCACCCTGTTCATTCTGATTATATTGCATAAAGACCAGATTCCAGAGCTCGATGACGCGGTCTCCAGCCCCGTTCGGAACGGCATCGCCGGGTACGTTGGAGCCTTGATCATAGTGGACCTCTGAGCAAGGGCCGCACGGTCCTGTCTCACCCATCTGCCAGAAATTGTCCTTCTCTCCGCAGCGCATGATGTGAGAGGAAGGCACCCCTGTCTTTTTCCAGTGCTCAAAGGCCTCCTCATCCTCGCGAAAGATTGTGACCCAGAGCCTGTCCTTCGGCAGGCTGACCACTCGTGTGAGATACTCCCACCCAAAGCGGATGGCGTCTTCCTT
>CAYJUP010000035.1:0-5882 GCA_964373365.1 uncultured Nitrospiraceae bacterium | reverse complement strand
TCCTTGAAGTAATCGCCGAAGGAGAAGTTGCCGAGCATTTCAAAGAAGGTGTGGTGCCGGCTGGTATGGCCGACATGCTCGAGGTCATTGTGCTTGCCCCCCGCGCGAACGCATTTTTGCGAGGAGACGGCGCGCTTGTAAGGGCGTGAGTCTTCGCCGAGGAATACGCCCTTGAACTGATTCATCCCGGCATTCGCGAACAGAATGGTGGGATCCGCTTGAGGAATCAGGGGAGAGCTGGGCACGGCCGTGTGGCCATGCTCTACAAAATAGCGAATGAAGCTTTGACGAAGTTCGTGTGCGCTCTGACTCATGATGATCCGCTTCCCTGCAACGCCTCTTCGATCGTGTCCTCGTCGAATCCGTGGCGCCTCAGCAGGTTGGCCCCGCGGGAGCGACCCCGCAACGTCCTGAGATCGGAGCTTTGGTTCAACAACGCGCGCGCGAGCTCACGCTCACTCCGTTCTCCATACACCCGTTCCAACGCGCTGGCTGTGGCTGCACGGTCAAGCCCTTGCCTCAGGAGTTCCGCCTCCAGCCGGCTTCGCCCCATCGGCCGTCTCGCAAGCCGACGTTGCGCCCACCGGAGCGCGAATGCCTCATCGTTCAGATACCCTCGCTTGACGAACTGCTTGATTAGCGCCCGGATACGTCCCGAGGACGCTCCCGTCCAGCTCAGGTAGGTCCGCACCTGGGCTTCGGTCCGGTCCCTCCGAGCAAGGAAACGAAGGGCCGCCTGCTCAGTTGAGTCATCGGCAGGAAGAGGGAATCGAATTGGCTTGCCCGGTCGCACAATGCCTCCGCGGTATGAATAGGCTCCGGGCTAGAGGCTTATGGGCGCGAGGCTATAGGCCATGGGAAAGATCTATCACCCCTCGCCTCGAGCCTTCAATTCAGGACACCGCGCGTCCTGCATGGGGCCGCTTGTCGTCAGTGCGAGTATCCGGACGTTTCTCTTCAAGGCTGGCGTCGAGGCGTTTGTCGGACGGCCGACCCGGCATGCCCGCCATCTCGCGCAAACGAGCTTCGATCTCTTTGGCCACCGCCGGATTCGCTTTCAGATAGTCCCGCACAGCCTCTCGTCCCTGGCCAAGTCGCTCCCCTTTGTGAGAATACCAGGCCCCGGATTTCTCCAGCACCCGTTTCTCCACGCCCAGGTCCACCAGCTCGCCGGCCTTTGAAATCCCCTCGGCGAACATGATATCGAACTCCGCCTGCTTGAAGGGGGGAGCCATCTTGTTCTTCACCACCTTCACTCGTACCCGGCTCCCGGTAACCTCCTGGCCTTCCTTGATCGACTCAATCCGTCGGATGTCCAGGCGGACCGAGGAGTAAAACTTCAGCGCATTCCCCCCCGTGGTGGTCTCCGGGTTTCCGAACATGACGCCTAACCTCATCCGGATCTGGTTGATAAACACCACGGTGGTTTGCGACTTGGAGATGGCGGCGGTGAGTTTGCGGAGCGCCTGGGACATCAGCCGCGCCTGAAGGCCCATGTGCGCGTCCCCCATCTCGCCCTCGATTTCGGCCCTCGGCACCAGCGCCGCCACCGAATCTATGACGATGACATCCACCGCCCCGCTCCGAACCAGAGTTTCGGTGATTTCGAGCGCTTGCTCTCCCGTGTCGGGCTGTGAGACCAAGAGGTCATCCGTGTGGACCCCCAGTTTTTTGGCGTAGCCGAGGTCCATGGCATGCTCCGCATCGATAAACGCGGCGACCCCTCCTGCCTTTTGTGCCTCGGCGATCACATGCAACGAGAGCGTGGTCTTGCCCGAAGCCTCGGGGCCGAAGATTTCGACCACCCGGCCGCGTGGGAACCCGCCCACCCCCAGCGCAAGGTCCAGCCCCAATGATCCGCTCGAGATGGCCGGCACACCCGCCGGCACCTCGGCCGTGCCGAGTTTCATGATGGCTCCTTTCCCATACTGCTTTTCAATTTGTGAAAGCGCCAGGTCTAGTGCCCGCTTTCTCTCGTCTTTTTCAATTGTTCGCTCGGCCATTGGGCCCTCCTTTGGGCTTCGGAATACACCATTATACTCAACCCATCTTGGCAAGCATAGCGACAGTTTTTCTTCACGTTCAGGATAGCCTCGGTTCTTTACGCTTCACCCAGCGGGACCTCCCAGAGCCTGGTGTGGATGGCGCCGGACGGCGTCAGGTCACTTTTCATGAGTGCGACGGCATGGACCATGCAGCTTCCCAGGCTGGCCATCTGCGTCAGCAAGCCGCTTCCGGCCAACGCTTTCCCGACGTCGCGTGATCGCTCTTTGATCCTGGCCAGCGTGAGATGCGGACTGAACGGCTTCAACTCACGCGGAAACCCCAACCCGTGAAGCGCCACATCCACATCCTCGGCCAAACGCACCAGCGAGTCAATCTGACCGGGCTGACCGGACAAGCCTACCCACAGGACGCGTGGCGCCCGGAGGTCCGGAAACACGCCGAGTCCTTTCACCTCGACCGAGAAGCGAGGCCGTGCCAGCACCGTGGCGGAGAGCGCGCGGTGGATCTCTTCGGCACGTGCTTCGGCAATGTCTCCCAGAAACTTGAGCGTCAGATGGACCGCGTCGGGTCGTACCCATTGGATACGGACATCCGGAGCGAGACGAAGCACCTCCTGCATGATCCGGTCTTTCACTTGCACTTGGGTCCGGCCAAGGGTTTTCCGGAGATCCGTATCTAAGTCAACCGCGACAAAGGTTCTGATCATGTTCATCCGTGCGAGCCGGTTTTCACCAACCATTGACGGAGCATCTCCAAGGCCGCCTGGGACGCCCGCAGCTTGATCGCCTGGCGATCTCCATGAAAGCGAAACTCACGGGTCACCCTCTCGCTCCCCTTTTTTGTCTCAGCCCCAGCGATGCCCTCTGTGTCGAGGCCGATGTACACCAGCCCAACCGGCTTCTGGGCCGTTCCGCCGCGAGGGCCCGCGATACCGGTCACACTCAGTCCGACTCCGGCCGCACTGCGCATGCGTATCCCGCTGGCCATCGCCGCCGCTACCTCGGCGCTCACCGCTCCGTGCCGACGAATCAGGTCTTCCGGGACGCCGAGCAGCTCGATTTTGGCCCGATCGCTGTAGCAGACCGCAACCCGATCGAGATAGGTGGAACTGCCTGGCACTTGGGTCAGTCGATGCCCAATGAGTCCCCCAGTGCAGGACTCGGCCACCGCGAGCATCACCCCGCGAGCAGCTAGATGCCGCCCCACCACCTCCTCCATCGTCTCGGTTCCTTCGGCGTAGACATACTCGCCGAGGCGCTTTCGCACGGCCTGCACGAGCCGGTCCATGGCGCTCCCCTTTCCTTTCTCCCCCGCAGTAGGCCGGCCGCCGCAGCCCGTCAGCGTGACCGTAACTCCAAGAGGAGACGCCAGCAGCCCCACCCGAACATCCTTCCCGGCCCGAACCATTCCTTTCAGCCGCACATCGACGTCGGGCTCAGGTAATCCGAACGTATGCAGGACCCGGCGTTCGATGCGTTCTTGTCCAGCCGAACCGGCGGCCAGCCTCGGCGCGACGGATCCGGCAAACATGTGTTCAGCTTCGGCAGGGACGCCGGGCAGCGCGACGATCAGACAGTCCTTCCACATCAAACAGAAGCCGGGCGCCGATCCAACCGGATTCGCAAGGACCTCCGCGCCGGACGGAATGAGCACCTGACGGAGCTGTGCACCTGTGGGGGTCCGTCCCCACGCTGCCAGACGCCGACGCATGCCTTCCACCGCCTCCGTCCGTCGGCGCAACGGGCGGCCGGTCACGCGGGCCACCGCTTGCCTCGTACAATCGTCCCGGGTCGGACCCAACCCTCCGGTCAGCACCACCACCTCGGCACGGCGGGAAGCGGTCCGTATGACGGCGGCAATATCGTTCTCATCGTCTCCCACTACAGCCTTGAATCGAACCTCAACCCCAACCGAGGCAAGCCGTTCCGTGAGAAATAGCGAATTGGTGTCCGGTCGTCCTCCCAGCAGCATCTCGGATCCGACGGCTATGATTTCTCCTCGTCGCACCAGATTTCCCCAACGCTTTCCCACTACTGCGGCGGATGCTACCATCGGTATCCAGGCCGGTCAACGGCGCTGAGAACACGCCGCGTCAATCGATTTGCTTGAAATCCAAGTCAAACAACACCTCACCGCCACTGCCAGGGAAAACAGAAATTCTGGTTCTGGCTCGTGGGTCAAAATCGGCGTAGGAGAACGAGGCCACCACTTTGGCACGGTAGGCGGGGACACGCGGCCAGACGGAGGTCCGGCTAGCATGACCGTCAAACCGTACTTTGATCGGCTTGATCGTGCGCTGCCCTTGCTGCAACACCATATAGCTGTCCACGGCAAAATTCGGGCGGTCACCAAAGACCACGACGCTGATCAAGAGCGACTGGTCCTCGAGGATCCGATTGATCTCTGCGTCAGCAGGAGTGGCCGAGCGCAATGCGAAATGGGCTGACATCACCGTGAGACCGGCCAGTTTGGTCATGAGAAATCCGCGCGGCTCTCGCTCATTGACGGAGCCGAACCAGGCGTAAAGTCGATCCGGAGGGGTCCGAGCCACAGCCGCAGCCTTCCCCCGTTCGAGGGCAGTTTCAATCTGGGACCGAGTGGGCTGGACATCAATCGCCTGGACTTCGACCGACTTCAAAAATACACACGCGAGCGTGAGAGCCCCTGCCAGACCCCATGCCCATCCCGGCTGTGGTTGCGATGCCACCCGCATTGGTGTGAGGCGATAGCAGATCACCCGACCCCTGTCAACGCCTTGCGAGTCAACGGAAGCCTTGCTTATGGGAGGGAAGGATCCGGGCTGGTGTTTGTCCCGCCGCTGACGGTCAGGACAACCCACATGGAACGAATCGAAACGGATTCGCGCGGGTTGACAAACGGGAGGGGAAGTGATAAAAAGCTGCGTTCTCGCTGACAACATTGGGGTTGTTCTAAGGAGGAAGTCAATGGCCGGCGCTGAGCAGACAGCCATGCGGCAGTTCGTCAACTTCTGTTTCCTGAAGGTGGATCCAGCTTGGCGCAGGCTGCAGGAGGAGGAGCGAAGCCGGGGCAAGCAGGAATTCATCCGAGTCGTAGAAGAGTATGCCGGAAAAGTGATAGTCATTCCTTATACCACGGTCGGGATCCGCGGAGACTGCGACTTCATGCTGTGGCGGATCGGCTACGAGCTCGAGCTCTTCCAGGAGATGATGTCCAAGTTGCTGGCCACAGGACTTGGGAAATATCTCACGTTGCCATACTCCTATCTCTCCCTGACAAAGCGCTCAATCTATGTCGATCACCACATTCATGAAGGCCAGGAAAGCAAACGGCTGCACCTTGTTCCGGGTAAAAGCAAATATATCTTCGTCTACCCCTTCGTCAAAACACGAGGGTGGTATCTGCTGACCAAGGCTGCCAGGCAGGGCATGATGGACGAGCACATTGAGATCGGCCACCGGTATCCATCCGTCAAGCTGAACACGACCTACTCCTTCGGTCTGGACGACCAGGAGTTCGTCGTGGCCTTCGAGACGGACAAACCGGAGGATTTTCTTGACCTTGTCATGGAGCTTCGCCAAGCTGAGGCAAGCCGATACACCGAACGCGACACCCCCATTTTTAGCTGTATCATGAAAAGCCTGAAAGAAACGCTCGACACACTGGGTGGCTGATCTGAAAGCCAGCCTTCACGTTTCGTACGGCCTTCCGAGCTACCCGGAAGGCCGTGCTGTTTCAGCAACGTTTGCCAACGATCAAGAGAGGAGAGGACCGAATGAAGTGTCCCAAGTGCACAGGGCTTCTGATTCAGGAAAAGATTCAGGAATACAGCGGGCGGTTCCACGGATGGCGTTGCATCCAGTGCGGGCTACGACTCGACCAGACGATTGCCCGGA
>CAYJUP010000034.1:0-12705 GCA_964373365.1 uncultured Nitrospiraceae bacterium | reverse complement strand
CCGGCCAGATCCTTGAGTCGGACGCGCTCCAACCCGAAATCGCTCGGATCGAGGTAGTAGCTCGACACCACGCCGCCCTTACCCTCCGAGACGCGGGTCCGATCGGTCAGCGTCACCTCGTCCAGTCCATCCATCCCATGGACGAGGAAACAGTGCTGGGTGCCGAGGCGGAGCAGCACCTTCGCCAGCAGCTCGGTCAACCCTTCATCGCAAACGCCCAGTACCTGAATGGCGGCCCCCGCTGGGTTGGCGAGCGGCCCCAAGATGTTCAGCAGCGTCCGGACGCCCATCTCCTGTCGCGGCGCGGCGCAGTGTTTCATCGCGCCGTGATACAGCGGCGCGAACAGGAAGCCGATGCCCAGCTCGTTCACGCAATCCTCGACGCGTTCCGTCGGCAGATCGATTCGCACCCCGAGCGCCGCCAGCACGTCGGCGCTCCCTGACCTGGATGACACCGATCGGTTCCCGTGCTTAGCCACCGTGAGGGCACCGCCGGCCACCACAAACGCAGCCGTGGTGGAGATGTTGAAGGTATTCGCTCGATCGCCGCCGGTCCCGCAGGTATCCACCACCAGGGGATCGGCCACCCGGATGTGCGTCGCCCTGGCCCGCATCGCCATAACAGAGCCGGCGATCTCGTCCACGGTCTCGCCCTTCATTCTGAGCCCCATGAGATAGGCCGCGATCTGCGCCGACGTGGCGGCCCCATTCATGATCTCCAGCATGACCTCTTCGGCCTCCTTCTCCGAGAGGTCGGCCCGATCAGCCAGTTTAGCGATGGCGTCTTTGATCATGACAAGCAGGGGGTAGCTGATAGCAAGTAGCGAACAGTTATTGATAACCTTCGTTCAGTGTACTTTTGCTATTCGCTGTTAGCTATTCGCTATAATTTGAGAAAGTTTCGGAGCAAATCTTTCCCGGCCGCCGTCAGAATGGATTCGGGGTGGAACTGCACGCCTTCGACGCCCAGGGTGCGGTGACGCAAGCCCATGATCTCGCCTTCCAACGTCTCGGCCGACACCTCCAGGCAGTCCGGGACGGTCGCCCGGTTCACCAGCAACGAATGGTAGCGGGTCGCCTCGAAGGGGTTCGGAAGATCGCGAAAGACGGTCTTGCCGTCATGGTGAATCATGGAGGTCTTCCCGTGCATCAGCCGATCGGCCCGGACCACCTCGCCCCCGAACGCCACCGCCAGCGATTGATGGCCCAGACAGACGCCCAGCACCGGAAGGCGCCCGGCGAAGTGACGAATGGCATCCACCGAAATCCCGGCCTCTTTGGGCGTGCAGGGGCCCGGTGAGATCACCAGCCGCTGAGGACGCAAGGTTTCTATTTCTTCGATTGTAATCTTGTCGTTCCGATACACGCGGACATCCTCACCGAGCTCCCCGAAATACTGCACGAGGTTGTAGGTAAAGGAATCGTAGTTGTCGATCATCAGAAGCATGGCAAAAGCTCGTTACGCGTTAAACGTGAACCGTTAATCGCGAATAATGGTTCCGATTTAACCCGATTAACGTTTAACGATTCACGGTTAACGGGTTGATCTTTGCTTATTCCAGTCCCCGCTCGGCCATCTCAATGGCCTTCATCATGGCCCGGGCCTTGTTGCAGGTCTCCTCGTACTCACGCTCCGGATCTGAGTCGGCCACGATTCCCGCCCCGGCCTGGATGTAAGCCTGCCGGCCCTTGATCACGATCGTGCGGATATTGATGCAGGTATCCATATTGCCGGAGAAGCTGAAGTACCCCACGGCGCCGGCGTAGGGCCCGCGCCGTGTCGGCTCGAGTTCTTCGATGATTTCCATTGCGCGGATCTTGGGCGCGCCGGACACCGTGCCGGCCGGGAAGCAGGCCTTCATCACGTCGTAGGCGGTCTTGGACGGATCGAGGTCGCCGTTCACCTGGGTGACCAGGTGCATCACGTGGGAGTACCGCTCCACCTGCATGAATCCTTCCACCCGGACGGTGCCCTTTCGCGCCACCCGCCCGATGTCATTGCGGCCCAGGTCCACGAGCATCACGTGCTCGGCTCGCTCTTTCTCATCCGCCAGCAACTCCCGTTCCAGCATCCGATCCTGCTCCTCCGTCGCGCCACGCCGACGCGTGCCGGCGATCGGCCGGACCGAGACCCGCCCGTCCTCGCAGCGGACCAGGGTTTCCGGGGAAGACCCCACGAGTTCGACCCCGCCGACCCGAAGATAGTACATGTACGGCGAGGGATTGATCACCCGCAGGGCCCGATAAATTTCAAACGGGGCGGTCTGGATCCGGGTCTCCCATCGCTGGGACACCACCGCTTGGACGACATCCCCCGCCCGGATATATTCCTTGGTCCGCATCACCATCTTTTCAAAATCCGCCCGGCTCATATTGGCCGAAAAGGTGATCGGCTTGCGACGATGCTTCGGGCGCGTCCGGCGCAGCGGACGCTTGAGGCGCACAATCATCCGTTCGATGCGAGCGGTGGCGTTCGTATAGGCTCGTCTGAGTTCGGATTCCTGGCGTGACAGTACGTGGGCGTTCGCCACCACCTTGATCTTTTGGGCCACGTTATCAAAAATCAGCAGCGTGTCGGTGAGCAGGAAGGCTAGCTCAGGGAGGCCCAGTTCGTCCTTGCGACGTGCAGGAATGTCTTCAAAATAGCGGACCACATCATACCCGAGATACCCTACCGCCCCCCCGACGAAGCGCGGGAGGTCCGGCACCGTCACGGGGTGATAGGCCGCCATGAGGTCTCGGATCCGGTCGAGCGGGCTTGCTCCCGACTTGCCTGCCATCGGAACGCGGCGGACTCGAGAGCCCCGCGTGACGAAGAGTTCACCGCGTTCTTCAAGCGCCACGATCGGCGAGCCACTGCCGAGAAACGAATAGCGCGCCCAGTTCTCTCCCCCCTCGACGCTTTCCAGCAGGTAAGCGGACGGGCCGTGATCGATCTTGGTGAAGGCCGATACCGGCGTCTCGAAGTCGGCCAGGATTTCCCGGTAGAGGGGGATTAAATTCCCTTGAGTGGCGAGCGTCCGGAACTCTTCAAAGTTCAATGAATACGAAGGCGTATGCATCGGCGTCCGTCATTGATAGCCCACAATCAACGTTTGCCCCACCTCGATCAGATCGTCATGGAGGTTATTCCATTCCTTGATCTGCTCCACCTCGATCCCATGCTGCCGAGAAAGGCGGAATAAGGTTTCGCCGGGTCTTACCTCATGGTAGACCGGCGACCCGGTCTCAGCCTTTTCACCCTTGGAGACTTCAGCCTTCGGGGTCTCGAGGGCGGGCGTAAATTGATCCGCGCCCGGCGCCACCGTGGCCTTCTCAAAGCGCTTTGATCGGAGGGCGGGCTGGCGCGACCGGCGGAGATCTTCCCTGGACTTCTCCATCAATGCCGCAGCCTCTCGCAAAGCATTCGTCTCCTCCTGGACTCCGACCAACTGCTCCCGGACAGCCTTCAGTTGCGCCGCCATCTCCCGGTTTCGCGCCTCCTGCTCGGAGGCCTCGCGCTTGACGCGCTTGAGCTCGCTATCCAGATCGCCGGTCCGCTTTTCCTCCTGTGCCAACAAGCGCTGAAAATTCAGTGATCGCGCCTTTTCCGCTTCATACTTCTCGGTCATCACGCAGCCAGCCAGCAGCAGCCCGCCAAGGCAGACCGCCAACAGAGGGAATTCTTTGTCGATTGTCATAACGTCACCCGTCCTCTCGTGATCATCCGTGTTATGGGCCGCTTTCCGAGCTGAGTCCTGACCATGCCCAGGCCGCATCCGTACGCTCCAGCCAGAGTTTGAGAACACTCATCGCCTGGCGCTTGGCGGACCGGACCACACTGTCCTGTGCGGCTGGAGTTCAACAAGAATAGAGCCAGAAGCGCGGAAAGTCAAAGCGAAACGGTCTCAAGCATACCGGGTGACACCGCGAAAGAAGACCCTCCACCGTTTGACCATCAACCAGTGCTATGCTACGGTTCAATAAGTATTGAGCCGAGCGCAGACCTGACCGCAGGAGGCATGCGAGAGAAGCCGGACATGCAGCCACCGAGCAGGGGGCCTTCCGTTGTAGTTGACGACGTGACGTTGCGCCTGGCCCAGCCGCTCGATCGATTTTCCGGACAGACCGTGGACCGGCTCGGTCGCTTGTACGTCCCAAACGGCCACGAGATCAGGAGCTATGCGGCCCGGTTCTTCCGATAGGCCGGACACAAATATTCGTCTGGACACCCGCCTATGACCAATCCGATCCGTGAACAGACGCGTACCGAAGCACAGCGACGCATCGACGCGCTGCGGAAAGAAATCCGCCGCCATGACTACCTCTACTACGTCAAGGACCGCCCCGAGATCTCGGACGCAGAATACGACCGCCTGTTCCGCGAATTGAGCGACCTCGAGGCGGCCTATCCGGAGCTTGTCACCCCGGACTCCCCTACGCAGCGCGTCGGGGCTCCGCCACTCGATGAGCTCACGAAAGTCCAGCATGAGCGGCCCATGCTCAGCCTCGACTCGGTCGCCGATCCGGAAGAGGTACGAGCGTTCGACAAGCGGATGCACCGGGAACTCGGCGTGGAGGCGATTCAGTACACGGTAGAGCCGAAATACGACGGGCTGTCGGTCGAGCTGATCTATGAACACGGGACGTTCGTCCGCGGTGCCACACGGGGAGACGGGACCACCGGCGAGGACGTCACGATCAATCTCCGAACCCTACGATCACTGCCCCTCCAGCTCCAATCCGATGCAGGCCTGCCTTCCCATTTGGTCGTCCGAGGGGAAGTCTATATGCGTCTGGGTGACTTCCAAGCGCTCAACCGCCGTATCACGGAACGCGGGGAGGAAGCGTTTGCGAATCCGCGGAATGCGGCCTCCGGCTCGCTCCGCCAACTCGATTCCAAGATGACCGCCGCACGTCCGTTGGTGGTCACCTGTTACGAGATCATGACGCAGTCAGGCTCTTTGCCACGCACGCACTGGGAGGAGCTTGAGTCGCTCGCCCGCTGGGGGCTCCCGGGTCCGGTTCAGCGACGCCAATGCAACTCGATTGATGACGTCATCACGTTTCATGCCGAGACTGAATCGGTGCGCGAGCAACTGCCGTTCGAGATCGACGGCATCGTGGTCAAGGTGAACCGGCGCGACTGGCAGGAGGCGCTCGGCGAGAAGTCCCGGAGTCCCCGTTGGGCGGTCGCGTTCAAGTTCACTCCTCGCAAGGAGATCACCCTTGTCCAGGACATCGTGGTCTCGGTGGGCCGCACCGGCACGCTGACGCCGCTGGCACTGCTCAAACCGGTCGAGGTGGGGGGCGTGACGATCAGCCGGGCCACGCTGCACAACGCCGACGAGGTGGCCCGCAAGGATGTCCGGGTCGGCGATACGGTCAAGGTCGAGCGGGCGGGAGACGTGATTCCGGCCATCGCGGAGCGCGTGATGATCGCGGACGAGCGACGCGCCGAGCCGTTTCGAATGCCGGACCGGTGCCCGGTCTGCGGCTCGGCGGTCGCGCGCGAAGGGGCGTATTACTACTGCTCCGGCCAGGCGGCCTGCCCGGCCCAGCTCAAAGGCGCGCTGGAGCATTTCGCGTCTAAGAGCGCCCTCAACATCGACGGGCTTGGCAAGAAGACCGCCGCCCAACTGATTGAGCGAGAAATGGTCCGCGACTTGTCCGATTTGTACGCGCTGAAGAAGGAGCAGCTCCTGACGCTGGATGGATTTGCGGATCGATCCGCCTCACTCCTAATGGAGGCCATCGAGCGCAGTAAGCATGTCTCTCTGGAGCGATTTCTGGTCGGACTGGGCATCCGGCAGGTGGGTCAGCATATCGCGCGCGTGCTGGCGCGCCGGTTCGGGACGCTCGACGCCATCATGGCTGCCGATCGGGAGACATTCGAGGGCGTCCACGAGATCGGGCCCGAAATCGCGACAAGCCTGACCTCATTCTTCCAGGAGGAACGCAACCGGCGCGTGATCAACCGCCTGCTGGAATTGGGGTTGAGCATTGAGACGAACGTGGAGGGGGGGCTGTCGCCTGGGGAAGCTCACAGACCCCTGGAGAAAAAAACCTTCGTGTTCACCGGCGGGTTGGTGCGGTTCAGCCGGGAGGAGGCCAAGCGGCGCGTCGAACAACTGGGCGGCCGGGCCATGTCAAGCGTCAGCAAACAGACCGACTATGTCGTCGCCGGAACCGATCCCGGCTCCAAGCTGGACGAAGCCAAACGGCTGGGCGTCAGGGTGCTCAGCGAGGCGGAATTCGCCGCACTGCTTGAGCACACGTGAACGTCAGGGTACGGGCATGACCAGACCGCGCAGGACCTCGCCCAGCACAAAGACGACTATCAAGGACGTGCTGAATGCACTCCCGGCTTACGTAGCGGTGCTGGACAAGGCCGGGACCATCGTCGCCGTCAACACGGCATGGAAACGTTTCGTGAAAAAACACGGCCACTTCTTCCCTCACGTCGCGGGCATTGGCGACAATTACTTGAAAGCTTGCCGGCGCCCATCAGCCGGATACGCCGAGAAGGCGCGCGAGGCGTTGGGAGGTCTTCAGGCCGTGCTTGACGGCTCGCTAATCCAATTTACACTGGAATACCGCTGGTCCTCGCCGACCGCACCGCGCTGGTTACTGCTGTGCGCCACCCCGCTGTCGACGAAAGAGGGCGGCGCCGTCGTGTCGCACACCGACATCACCGATCGCAAGCGGGGCGAGGAGGCGCTGTCCGAGACCGAGCGCATCCGCACGCGGCTGGACACTCTGTACACCACGATCCCGATCGGACTGATCTCTGTCACCCCTGACCTCGTCGTCGAACGCGTCAGCCAACAGATCGCCGAGATGCACGGGCGATCCATCGAAGAGCACATCGGAAAACGGCTTCCGGACCTGATTCCTCCGGAGAGATGGGCCAAGCTGAAACGGATCTATGACCGGGTCTTGAAGACCGGCAAACCGTACCACGGTCTGGAAGAAGACATGCCGGACCCTCGCGTGTCGGGCGGCATCCGGTACTTCCTGTCCGATTTTTATCCCGATCAGAACACGGATGGCAAGATCCGCGGTATCCACGGCGTGATGCAGGAGATCACCGCGCAGAAGCTGGCGCTTCAGGAGCACGCGCGGCACCTGAAGGAGCTGGAGGCAAAGAACCGCGAACTGGATCAGAAGGCGATCCGCGACCCGCTCACCGGCTTGTACAACCGGTGGTTCTTCGATGAGGTGCTGACCCGGGAATGGAAACGGTTCCAGCGAACCGGCGAGGGGTTTACCGTGATCATCATGGATGTGGATGCCTTCAAAAACATCAACGACCTGCACGGACACGAAACGGGGGATCGGGCGCTTCAGCAGGTGGGAACGACGCTGCGCGCCAGCCTGCGAGAGACCGATATGGTGGCGCGCGTCGGCGGAGACGAATTTGCGGCCCTGTTGCCTCGGACCGACACGGACCACAGCCTGCCTGTCGTCGGAAAGCTGCGCGAGGCCCTCAATAAGCTACGCATCAGCACAACGACCGAGCCCCTCCCCGTGACCCTCAGCCTCGGCACCGCCACGGTTCCCGGCTTCCCCCCCGTCACATCTGCTGCGGAAGTGCTGCGGATCGCGGACAAACGGATGTACGAGGCGAAACGACTCGTCTCATCCGCGAAGTCTGACCCCCGCTGAATCCGATGGTGCCGCGGCCTTCTCCTCCTTGACGATCTGCACGCTCTTGATTGACTTGTGGTCGGCCTCGTGCACGATCAAGCGGCACTGGCCCGTCCGAACTTCATCGCCCACGGCAGGAATTCGTCCCAACCGGTCCTGAATCAGACCGCTGACCGTGTTCGCGTCATCATTCAGGTTCACTTTCAGGAACTCGTTGATGCGGCGCACCTCGGTCCGCCCATGCACCAGAATCTGATTCTTGCCGATCCGCTTGATCAGCTCCTCGGTGATATCGGTCTCGTCCATAATCTCGCCGACCACTTCTTCCAACAGGTCCTCCAGCGTGACCAGGCCCATGACCCCGCCGAACTCGTTGACGACGATGGCCATGTGCCGTTTTTCCTGCTGGAATTGCTTCATGAGGTCATCCGCGGGCTTCCCGCTCGGCACGAACAGCGCCGGATTCGCGATCTCCTTGAGCCGCGTATCGCTGCGCCCCTGGGCCAGCTCCATCAGCGCCTTGGTCTTGTAGAGAACGCCGGTGATATTGTCGAGGCTCCTGTCGAACACTGGAATGCGCGAAAACTTCGACTGGAAGAGCTGCTCCTGTGCCTCTTTCAACCGCAGGTTACCGTCGAGCGCGAACACATAAATGCGAGGTGTCATCGCATCCTCGGCCGTGATGTCGTTCAACTGGAACACGTTCTTGATCATCCTGACTTCTCCGGTCTCGATCGCCCCCGTCTTCCCGCCCACGTCCAGCATGATCTTCAACTCTTCTTCGGTCACGAACGGCACCGTCAGGCCCTTCCCCCCGGTGATCTTGTCGATCATCGGCTCCAGCACGAACAGCACCGGCCTCAGCGCCTGTTGGATCGCATAGACCGGGTAGGCCATCGCAAGCACGACAGGGATCGCGTGCTTGGCGGCCAACGTCTTCGGGACAATATCACCGAAGATGAGCAGGAGGAAAGTCAGGATGCCGGTGGCGATCGCCACCGCTTCGGATCCGAACAGGCGGATCGTGAGAATGGTCGCAAAAGAGGCCGCCCCGATGTTCACCATGTTGTCCCCGATCATGATGGTCGAGAGCAGCCGCTGCGGATTGGACCGGAGGTGCAGTGCCATCGCGGCCCGCTTGGCTCCCGCTTCAGCCAGCGCGCGCAGCCGCGTTTCGTTCACCGAGAAGAACCCGATCTCGGCCGCCGAAATGAGGGCCGACAATAGAATCAGGCTGCAGAGAATCAGAATGTCGATGATTTCCATGGGAATCTTTAGGGGAGAACGACCCGCGCAGAAGAACGGAACACGCACCCGCCTGTGCACAGGGGAAATATGGGGAACTGGTAGTGCGGGATTAGAAGCAGCAGACTTACCGACTTGTGCCGTTTCGGCCCACTGTCAGCCATGGGGCAGTAGTTGTATCACACCTGCCCTTTTTCGGCAACTCGACAGCCTAAAAGATTAATAAAAGCAGTGAGATAGGATAATAATCCAGGGCGAGTGGGCCGGCTAGGCTGGCCTCAGGTATCGTCCCGTACCACCAGGGGCTCAACCTGCAACTGGGACTCAAGCCGGTCGGCCACCGCCTGGGCCTGTCGCTCGGACGAGAAGCGCCCGACATGCACCCGGTAGCGTCGGCCTGCGGAGAGTTCCACCACCTCGATACGCACGTCCGGGTAGTGACCTCTCAACTTTCCGGCCATCGCCTGCGCATTCACTTGCTCGGCAAAGGAGGCCACCTGGACTCGGAGATAGCCAAATGCGCCAGGGCGGCCTTGGTAGCCGACCACCCTTACCTCCACTTTATCGGTGCCCGGGCCGGTCATGCCCAGGCGCTCTGCCGCCGCCAACGACAGGTCGAGGATCCGGCCCCGGGCGAAGGGACCCCGGTCGTTGATGCGGACCGTAACGGTTCGCCCATTGCTCAAGGATCGCACCCGCGCCACCGACCCCAGCGGAAGCGTCCGATGAGCCGCGGTGAACTGGTGCATGTCGAACCGCTCCCCATTGGCGGTCCGATTGCCGTGAAAGCCGGGGCCGTACCAGGAGGCGACGCCTCGCTCCACGTAGCCGACAGGATAGCCCGCAGGATATCCGTCACGCAGCGTCGGGCTGCCCGCACAACCGGCGAATCCCCAGGCAGACAGTAGAAAGCAAAGGACCGGCAGAGCGCGTGTTCGCATCTCAGAATTCGTCGAGCGATTCCCCCCTGAGAACCTCCAAGGCCTTTTGCGTGTTGGAGACCGTGAGCACGACGATGGCACGCCGTCCCTCACGTGACGGGGTACAATAGCCGCACTTGATATTGATCCGGGCCTCCTTCAGATGCTTGGCCACCTCCCCCAGGGCGCCCGGCTTGTTCTCCAGACTCAGCACGAGAGCGGTCTCCTCGCGAAACCGGATCTTCTGGGCCTTCAGCGCCGTTCGCGCGCGATCCAGGTCGGCAACTATCAGTCTGAGGGTGCCTCGGCCGGAAACCTCCGGCGCCAAGAACGCCTTGATGTTCACCCCCGCGGCTCCAAGAACCGACGCCACCCGTGCCAGCACGCCCGGCTTGCTCTGCTCACTGATCACCAATTGCGTTGTGGTCGGCATAGTCTCGGTTTCTCCTTTCGCAATCCGTGCAACGGTCAGACCCCAGGTCCGGCCCCACGTAGGCCTGCTGAAGAGCCGGCGGGCATTATCATCCTTTATAGCCATACAGCCACCGAGCGGTGGTGCCACCCACGTTCCGCACCGTGTGCCTCGCGCGCGCCGGAATCAGCACCTCTTCTCCCCGCTTCGGCCGAAACGTCCGTCCCTGCATCTCCAATTCTAGTTCACCTTCCAGCACCATCAGCAACTCGTCCGTCGAAAATTGTGGAACCCGGCCGGCTCACCGACTCGCCGGCGTCCGCAAACGTGACGCTCGTTATTCCTCGCGTCGCGGACCCCACACCTGCCCCGGCGGGTCAACCCACAGCCCGCAGCTAAAGCCACGGGAGTGCCAATCTTGTTCTGTTTTCTTGTAGTCCAACAGTAGAGTCACCTATTCTTCTTCAGCGTCAGGTTCGTCTAAATTTTTCCTAGGTCCCACAAAACACACCAGGGACATCTCACGAGGGATCCGATCATTTCTGAATTCCCGTCCCGCCGAATCAAGAAGGCTATTAAATACGGCAAGCGCGGAGTTGGACGAAGCTCCTTCTTCGAATTCTTCCGTACCATATGGTTCACTCTCCAACACCACCTTCCAGGTCCTTCTCGTGACTGTCATCTTTTTGCTTTTTCTCATAAACTTAAGCCTTTTCTGAAAAAGCTTTTACCTAGTATTGATTATACTTTTTTGCACAGCCTCGTACTTTATCGGCAGGATACTTTATCTCATTTTTCGTAAGCTTCGAGTCCACAGCGGAGTTCAAATCGATGCCTAGGTCATGGCATAGGTAAAACAAGTAGGCAGCTATATCGGCAACCTCTTCTAATAGGAGCTCTCTACTTGGCCCACGTAGCAGCTCCAAGACTTCTTGGTCATTTTTCCATTGAAATGTTTCGAGAAGCTCGGAGACTTCCAGCACCAAGGCAATTGCCAGTTCCTTGGGTGTGTGAAATTGCTCCCAATCACGTTCTTTGCGGAATTCCAAGAGTCGTTCACAGAGTTCCGGATTAAACATAGTGCCCCCTTGGTGAAGACTTTATCCCAGGAATGCATGCTGATTATGCCATTCAAGGAAGTTGGATGCAGGACGATCGTTCGGATTAGAAGGCACATTGACTAATCTTCGGCCGTGCAGAACATAGTAGTCACGACCATTCTCATACTCTTCTCTAATTCGCTTGCTGACCTCTATGTGCAAATCAGCAGTGAGTGTGACATAACCAAGATCAAAAAGCTTATGCAAATCTGAGCGCAACAATAATCCATTGGCAGTTCTATTAGGACCAGACTCCGAATAAGGCTTAATGTGGGCTGCCTCAAGCACGGGAAGGGTTCGCTCTCCAGTTACCGCACAACGTCTGTGGTACGCCTCTGTAACAAGAACTCTAAACGCCCCTTGGCCAAGGCGTGTGCGGGCAAGATAAAGGGAACCATACCGGGCGGTTTCTTCAGCGGACAGTTCCCCTAATACGATAGATCGCTCCGCTCTTCTAATCTCCTCAACTCTGGCCCATAGCTGGCCTCCGCTAGCCTCAGTCGAATCATACCTTTTGCCTTGTTGAATGCCTCGGTGCCAATCCTCTGGGATTGGAATCCAATGGTACTCTTTAAAAAAGAATGGCTCGATAAGAATAACGCACCCAATGATGGGATCATGTTCGATATGGTTCCGTCTATCACGATGCTTGCGTATGAGGTCGCGTAACACTTCAATGTTGGGAGCCCCGTTGTTTTCTCCGAATGCTTCCCATGCAAGAGAGATTGGAAGAGCCGAAAACCTAACAAAGTATCCACCACCAACAATATAGTTGAGCGGGCTATGCAGTTTGAACAGGAAAGGGGAACCTGGTTCTATTGCACGAAATGTTCTGTTTCCGCCTGGTTGCCAAAAATTCACCTCATCTGGAGCAAGTGGCGACAAATAGTCGAACCACCTCTTATCAGTCAGGCCAACCCAGTACTTCATAGGTACATAACATTAACGTACGAGGATACTTTCATCACCCAATACAAATAGCACGAAGAGGATGGCGGCAGTTAGCCGACATCCTCTTCACAACTGGCATAGGCGCCACTGGCGCCTATAGGAATCACAAAAGCTGGAGCATCCCGTTCACGAAGGCGTACTCGTAGATGCCGTTCAACGTGACCCCGGCCCTCGCGGCGAGTTGCTGGGCTTTGGCTCGGTACCCCTTCGGCGCAAATAAATAGAACGGCACGCCCAAGGCGGCATAGTCCTGCCACCGACGGTAGACTTCCGCCCCAGCGATAGACTCCTCGGTCGCCACCTCGGCGATCAACTCGAGGGTATGCCGGCCAAGGCTGGGCTTCCATCCGACGATATCCGGATAGCTCCTGTCCGACCCCGCCCACCGATTCTTCTCTGAGCCGGTGTTAATCGTGATCCTGCAATGCAGCGACTTGGCCCAGCGCTG
>CAYJUP010000033.1:393-12729 GCA_964373365.1 uncultured Nitrospiraceae bacterium | reverse complement strand
GCAGACGCTGCGCGCCCTGGCTGTGGCCTGCGGCAGTTTCATGTTGGCGGCAGGGAAGACGATTTACTTCCCCAGGATCAAGCTCCTCGAGGTGGTCTGTTTTGGGGTGCTAATTGTTCCGCTGACCACGCGCTGGGGGTTGGTGGGCGCGGCGAGCTGTCTAGTGGTTATGTATAGCCTCAGCCTGGCGGGACATGTGTATGGCGCCCATCAGGTGGCCCCTATCCTGGGCCGGATGCTTCGCAGTTCATGGGAGCCGCTGGCGCTGACGCTGTCGCTCGCTGCCGTGGCTTGGCGCCTTTGTCCGGATAGTGAACTTTCGGTCGTTATCTGCATAGTTCTCTGGGGCGCCATGTGGATGACCTATCTCGGGGTACGTCACGCGAGGTTGATCCGCAAGATATGGGGTGCAGTGCAAGGGAATCTCACCACGGCCCCGCCCCTAGACGAGTTCTGCGCGTGATGAGGGTGAATCTGATGAACAAACGGCCCGCTCTCTCTGTCGTCAGAAGTCACCGTTGGGATTCCATTGTTCGCGATATCCCGATGCCCGGCACGCCGGTGTCACGATGATTGTGGGTCGTGTCATTAAAGCGGCCATACGAAATGCCATCATTCTTTCGATGAGGCGGTTACCCCGCGGTGCTCATATTACCCGTTACTACATGTATCGGCGCCTCGCGGAAGTCGTAAAGCGCGAGCGCGCATCCGGAAGAATCCTGTCTATTAGTGGATCGTTAAGCCTCTGTGCGTTTTTCGATCTTCACGATTCTCAGATAACGGAGGTCAATTATCCTGATTTCAATATCCTCCGTCTTCCGTTCCCCGATGACGAGTTTGATCATGTTGTGAGTGACCAGGTCTTGGAACACGTTGAAGGCGATCCTCAGAGGGCGATCGATGAAACCTGGCGCGTGATACAGCCCGGGGGACTGGCGGTACATACGACATGTTTTGTGAATCCATTACATCGAGAGCCTGGTGATTTTTGGAGATTCTCTCCCGATGCTTTAAAGTTTCTTTGTCGGAAGTTTTCAAGGATCGTCGATGTGGGTGGTTGGGGGAATCCATATATGTGGCTGGTTGCGTCACTTGGTCTCCGGCATGAGGGGGTCCCGGAGGCGCGCTGGCATCCCCTTCACAAGCTCGCGATGCTTAACGACGAACGTTGGCCGATTGTAACGTGGATTGTGGCACAAAAGTAGCGCAGTCGGTCTGATGGAAAGCGCGCCTTTTTAGCCATGCGGATCGCGTACCTTGCCTTGATCGAAATTGACGTGGCGAACGCGTGTCTGGTTCACACCCGCGAGATCTCGGAGGGGCTGGCTGGGCTTGGTCATGACGTGACGTTGATTTTGCCACGCCCGTTGCGGATGCAGGCGTGGCAGGGAGTCCGTCATGTGTGGGTTCGCTGGTGGGGCTTTGATCGGCGGAGGCAGTGGGCGTTTTTCGTGGAAAGTGCCTGGCGGTTGTGGCGGCTTCATCGCCGTCGGCGCTTTGATCTGCTGTATGTGCGGGAAATGGCGCGACATCCGTTCCTGCCAAGTCTGGTGCGATTGTTGCGTTTGCCGTTGTTCGTCGAAGTGAATGGTTGGGCCCTTGATGATTTACGGCTCCTTGGGGCTTCCCGAAGGGAGTTGCGGGCTGCCGAGCGGAGTCAGCGAAAATTATTCACGGCTGCGGTCGGAATCTTGGCGAGCACCGTGGGCAATGGCGAGAAGATCGTTATGGACTATGGCATCCCGAGGCAGCGGGTACATGTTCAGGAATTAGGTACCAACACTGTGCATTTTACGCCGGGCGACAGACCGCGTGTCCGCACGGATCTCGGCTTGCCTCTGGATGGGCAGATCATCCTGTTCGCTGGCAGTTTCCATCCCCATCACGATCTGAGCACGCTGGTGAGCGCCTTTGCTCAATTGGTGGCTGAAGGCTTTGAAACGGCTCGGCTCCTACTGGTGGGTCATGGGCATCAGTGGGAGGCGATCCGGCGATCTCTTGACTCATCGGGGGTCACCGGGCGTGTGATCATGCCAGGTTTTCGTCCTTATGAAGAGATCCGGTTTTATTTTCAGGCCGCGGATATCGGCGTGGTACCTCTTACGGCGACCAACATCATGCGGCGAAATGGTGCTGTTGTCGCCAAGCTCTGGGATTACATGGCCGCGGGCTTGCCTGTGGTGGTTACGGACTTTCCCCATACCCCCAGCGCCTCCTTGCTGGCCGACAAGGCGTATGTGGTTCCTCCGGAAGACCCGAATGCGATGGCAAGAGCCTTCGTGGATTTATTAGGGGACGTGGACAAGCGCGCCCGGTTGGCGGAGGCCGGCCTCAACTACGTGAGGCAACATCGCACCTGGCGACAGGCCGCGGCCGAGACCGCGGACTTCATCGGCAAGCGCCTGAAGGAGACTTCCTAGCATGTGTGGCATTGCCGGCGTCGTCTCGCCCGGTCGTCTCGCGGTCTCCCTCAGGGCCTCAGTGGAGCGCATGTGCTCGGCGCTTCGCCACCGCGGACCTGACGGGACCGGCACCTATGTCGCCGATGGGATCGCGCTCGGTCACGCGCGCCTGGCCATCATTGATTTGAGCAAGACCGGGCAGCAGCCTATGACGAACGAGGATGGCAGCCTGCACCTGGTGGTCAATGGTGAAATTTATAATTACCGCCAGCTTCGTGCCGACCTTCAAGCGCGGGAGCACTCCTTTCGCAGCCATTCAGACTCCGAGGTGGTCCTGCATCTCTACGAAGAGTACGGGGACGATTGTTTGCAACGGCTCGAGGGCATGTTCGCGTTGGCGTTATGGGATGCCCCCCGACGGAGATTGCTGCTGGCCCGCGATCGGTTTGGCATCAAGCCCTTGTATGTGGCCCAACAGGGGGAGGGACTGCATTTCGCCTCTGAGCTGATAGCGCTGGCGCGCGGTCAGGGCCTGGCAGCCGAAATAGATCCCCAGGCCGTGTATGCCTACATGGCCCTCTCGTATGTTCCGGCCCCATTGAGCATCCTTCGAGGGGTGCAAAAACTTTTGCCCGCGGAACGGGCAGTGTGGGCAAACGGCCAGCTGCGGCGGCACATCTATTGGACGCCTCAGTCCGTGCACGTGCCGTCGCCCCGTGCGGAAGCTGTCGGAGCCCTGGCGGAGCGGCTGGATGCCAGTGTGCAGGCGCATTTGGTCTCAGACGTCCCGGTGGCGGCCTTCCTGTCTGGGGGTGTGGATTCCTCCACTGTCGTCGCGATGGCCCAGCGCCACGCCAAGATGGAAACGTTCTGTGTATCGTTTCCCGATTCCGGCCTCGATGAAGCGCCTATTGCCAGGGCCGTGGCCTCGCATCTCGGCACGCAGCATCACGAGGTGGCGCTGCGTCTCGATCCTGTCGCGCTTTTGTCTCAGGCGGTCGCCTCTATGGATGAGCCGTTCGCGGATTCGTCGGCCCTGCCGACTTTCGCCATCTGTCAGGCAGCGCGGGAAGTGGCCAAAGTCGTGCTCTCGGGGGATGGCGGAGATGAGGTCTTTGGCGGCTATACGGGGCGGTATCGTGTTGCCGCCTTGCAAGCGGCCCTTCCCTGGCCGCGACACATCGCAGGCGTATTGCGGCGCCTGCCTCCCTGGCGTTCGGGTCGGCGCAGTGCACTGCCGACGATGCTGGAGTTGGCCTCCCTCCCGGACGTCGAACGCTTCCTGGCCGAACGCCAGATCAGCACACCCGAGGAACGAGCCGCCTTGTTTGGGACGTCCCAGCAGGGCGAGGCCGAGCAGCGACTGCGAGAGGTCCCAGCGATAGCAATGCGGCAAGCCGCCGAGTGGCATCCGGTGCATCGTGCGCTGTGGATCGATATCGCGACCTCGCTGCCGGACGACATGCTCACGAAGGTCGATCGCATGAGCATGGCGCACGGGCTCGAAGTCCGAGTGCCGTTGCTGGATCATCATTTGGTGGAGTTTGCGCTGTCCCTGCCTCCGGCGTGGCTCGTGAGCCCATGGCCGGTGGAGGGCAAGCGACTGCTACGTGAGGTGGCCAACCCCCTCTTGCCCTCGGGCATCCTGGATCGTCCCAAGCAAGGGTTCTGTGTGCCGCTGAATGACTGGCTCCGCCGGCACCTCCTGCCCATGTTTGACGTCTTGTGTCTGGCGGCTGACGCGCGGCTGCGGAGCTTTGTGGATACTCCCGCCCTGCTCGGGCAACTTCGCGGCCCGTTGGGCGAGGTCCCGCGTCAGGATGTGTACGCCCTCTTGGTCCTAGAGCTGTGGCTGCGCCGCGTCCGGGACGCGGTCAAGGTTGGGGCTTAGTGGCACGGACCTTGCTTCGCCTGAGGCGTGCGGTGCGTCGAAATACCACGAATCTGTACCGGCATCTTCTGCTTGAGTCCGCGGCTGAGGAGTACGCCTTCACCTTCAGGAGTGCTTCAAGGATCTCGGCTACGCTCGGCGGAGTGCCGGACCAGGTTCAGGCTGTCATCGCGGTAAATCGGTTCACGGTGCCCGGTGGATGGATGTCG
This sequence comes from uncultured Nitrospiraceae bacterium, assembly GCA_964373365.1. Lineage (GTDB taxonomy): Bacteria > Nitrospirota > Nitrospiria > Nitrospirales > Nitrospiraceae > CAYJUP01. The sequence goes on along the minus strand of CAYJUP010000033.1, from coordinate 8,227 downwards.
CCGGGCGATATGCTGACCGAGGTTGATCCCATGAGCTTGGCGCGTGGGCCCATACCGCACAGAAAGCGTGAGAGGTAAAAGGTCAGATACTGGAGGATGGATGAATGAAACAATATGAGACCTTTCGCACGTACGCTGAGACGCACTTCAGGAAGATTCAAGGGTGGCGTGATTTTGAGCTGACAGCCCGAGGATTCGGAGAGTGGTTTCACGACTGCCTGCCGGAGGACAGGCAAGCGCCCATGCTTGATGTCGGGTGTGGTCATGGGGTTTTCCTGCGCTTCTTGGAGTTGTCCGGCTATCAAGCGATGGAAGGGATCGAGATTAGTGAGGGTCAGGCTGTGGATGCTCGGAAGCGCCTTAAATGTCCTGTACATGTGGTCGATGCCGAAACATGGCTGCCCTCGCATCGATCGTACTACGCCCGCATTTTTCTCAACGACGTCTTGGAGCATATCGAGCGGGACGAGGTGGTTCCCCTTCTACAGAGGCTTGCGACAGGTCTGGCCACCGGCGGCGCGCTGGTGATTAGCGTCCCACAAGCGGCGGGGATCAGCAGCATCTACGCGCGGTACGCGGACTTCACTCACCATTTCCTCTTTACCGAGTCTAGTCTTGAACAGGTGTTGTATATGTCTGGATTTTCGCGGGTGCGCTTTCTTTCCCAGCGGCTGCCATGGAAGTGGACGGTGCGCCACCTGGCTTACCGGTTGATGAGAATCCTATATGTTCAGCTTATGCGCCTGGCGTTTACCCTGGAGCAACCTGGCGAACGTCCCCCCAGTCATTTCGAGCATCGCATCTACGCCGAGGCAAGGTTACCGGAGTGAGAGTAGCTCTTGATGCCTACGACGTCCGTGTCCAGCTTGTCCATCTCGAGGAGCTCTATGCGGCGTTATGAGCTTCCCGCCGTGCTGATCCTAGCGGCGGCCCTCCGTTTTCTGCTTCTCCTCCTGTGGTCGCCAGAGCTTACAGGGGACGAGGTCGATTATGATCGCCTCGCGCGCTCTCTGATCGACGGTCGGGGGTACATCAGCCCCGGAGGGGCGCCCACCTCTTCGCGACCGCCCCTCTACCCTGCGTTCGTCGCCGCAGGCTACGCCCTCACTGGCGGAACGGTCCAGGCGGTCCGCTTCCTACAGGCGACGTTGGATCTCGGGACGGTTGCCCTCACCTATCTGATCGGCCGACGGCTCTTCGGGCGGGGTCCGGGTCTCCTGGCTGCCCTCCTCATCAGCGTGAATCTCGCGACGGTAGCCGCCACGGGTCGACTCCTGAGCGAGACACTCTTCACCTTTCTCCTGATGGCAACGGTAGCGGTCACAGTCCGGTGGCTTTGGGCGATGCGCGAGGGTCGCGTTCAAGCCGTCGTCGCTCTGGGCATCGGGACTGGCGTGCTCTTGGGTGTAGCGACTCTTACCAGGGGGATTTTTCTTCTCTATACCGTTCCTCTTATCGTCGTGGCGGCTTGGACTCGGTGGGTCCATGAGCCGGCATCGGATCGGGTCCCCTTGGCACCGGCGCTTCGGAAGGCCACCTGGGGGGCGATCCTCGTCGTGCCGCTGACCTTCGCCCTGGTCCTGACTCCCTGGACCGTTCGAAATTATCGAGTTCACGGGGCCTTCGTCCCGGTGACAACCCAGATTGGAACCATGCTGTATGCCTCGTATCATCCTCAGGGGATGTTCGGCCTCAATCCTCGCGACGAAGTCACTGCGGCGGCCGCGCAGCTCAGCGAGCCGGAGGCCAGTGCTGCGCTCGTGCGGGCTGCGGTGGACTCGATCCGTACCTCTCCAGGGAAAGCGTTAAGGCTGGAGCCCCTCAAGGTCCTTTATTTTTGGGCGCCCCTGGATTGGGAGATCCTCCCGTTCTACGGAGCCTTCAACCCTACGTATGCGTTCATTGCCGTCTGGTCTCTTTTCTATGTGGCGCTCCGCGTGCCACCAGAAAACTCCCCCCCAACCTGGCCCGCCTGGCTTCCGATCCCTTATTTTTTCGGGATGGCGCTTCTCTTCCAGGGGAGTCCCCGCTACCGTCTTCCGGTGGAGCCTCTCCTAGCTCTCTTCGCCGCCGCAGCGCTGGCAACCCTCGATCGGAGGGTCGGCAGGCGGACTTCCGTAGCTCTGGCCGGCGGGACGATGGTCTTCCTCCTCCTTGTCTGCGCCTTCTCGGAACCCCTGAAGCATTTGGCGAAGGGTTGGATCTTCGGACTCGGGTGACAAAGTGGTAGTCCACTTCGGCTATGAGACTTTAAAGCTCCGTTCGCCAATACCATGAGCGGCCTGGATCGACCCGTGGAGGTCTCGGTTGTCATTCCGTGTCTGAACGAGGTCCAGTCGATTGCGTATTGTGTTGACAAAGCGCTGGCCGCGTTCAGCGCGGCCAACATCCAAGGCGAAGTTGTTGTGCCGGACAACGGATCGACGGACGGATCGATCGAAGTCGCCGAGCAACACGGCGCTCGGGTTGTTCACGCCGAGCTCAGGGGATACGGCAACGCCTTGCGGAAAGGAATTGAGGAGGCCCGCGGCGAGTTCATCGTCATGGGTGATGGCGACGACAGCTATGACTTTTCGGAAGTGCCTCGGTTCGTCGCCAAGTTGCGCGAAGGATACGAAGTCGTGATGGGCAACCGGTTCCAAGGGGACATCAAGCCGGGTGCCATGCCGTGGCACCACAAGTATGTCGGCAATCCGGTCCTGTCGGGCCTGCTCAGAATGCTGTTCCGGACACATATCGGCGACTCCCATTGCGGCATGCGGGGCTTCACGAAGGATGTCTACCGGCGGATGGACCTTCGGACTACGGGTATGGAGTTCGCGTCAGAGTTGGTGATCAAAGCCGCCAAGCTCGGGGCGCGCATGGCCGAGATCCCCATCACGCTGTGGCCTGACAAACGAGGTCGACCGCCGCATTTGCGCAGCTTCCGGGACGGCTGGCGGCACCTGCGGTTCATGGCGTTGTATGCCCCGAACTGGTTGTTTCTCGGTCCCGGCGCGCTGATGGCCGGCGTGGGATTGGGGCTCGTGCTGTGGCTGCTGCCCGGCCAGCGGCAGGTGGGCAAGGCCGTGCTCGACATCCACACGATGCTGTTCGGCATGATCTTCGTCCTGCTCGGAGTGCAGATCTGGTTCATCGGACTGTTCGCCAAGGTCTTCAGTTACACGGAGCGGTTTGACCGTCCGGGCCGATCGCTGGAGCGGTGGCTGAAGGGTGTGACGCTGGAGCAGGGCCTGGTGGCAGGCGCGGCCCTGACCCTTATCGGTTTGGCCGGCGACGTGTGGGTGCTCTGGCAATGGGCTCGGAGCGGGTTCGGCCCGCTGAACGAAATGCGCAGCGTGATCTTTTGGTCGCTGTGGCTCTTCGTGGGTGTTCAGACTGTATTCTCATCGTTTTTCCTCAGCATGCTCGGGATCAGTCGAGACACGTACATCGGTGACTACGAGTTGAAGTGAAGGGGGGACGGAGAGTCGTGCGCCCGGCGAGAAGCTGATGGCGTATACGGCGTTCGATCGGTTCGTGGCATGGTGCCGCTTCCGCGCCGCGCGGCCCTACGTGCGTCGCCACGCTCGCGTGTGCGACCTGGGCTGCGGCCTGCGATCGCACTTTCTGCGGTGGCTGGGACCCCATATCAGCCTTGGCGTCGGCTTGGATGTTCAGGTGTCGGGGGCGGAGGCGCGGGCGCAGCGTGTGGTGGTGAGCGATATTACACGCGGGCTGCCTATCAGGAGTGGCCAGTTCGATCATGTGGTGATGCTGGCGGTGTTGGAGCATCTGGCCGAGCCTGAAGGTGTGCTGCGGGAAGCGTATCGGATTCTCGCCCCGGGCGGATCGCTGATCATGACCTGGCCAAACGCGGCGGTGGACCCTGTCTTGCACGTGTTCCGCCGGCTCGGCATCGTCAGCCCGGAGATGGAGAGCGACAAGCATGAGCGACGGGTGCCGCCGGAGGAGTTGCGGGCGATGTTGCGTGAGATCCTGTTTGAGGTGGCGGTCCATCGCACGTTTGAGTGCAGGCTGAACAATTTGCTGGTCGCTTACAAAGCGGGCTGAATGACGTTGTGTGGGCTGCGCTCGCGGCGCGCCTGGCGGTTGGCATATGGGTCGGGCTCAGCGAACCACCGCCTCAGGGCCTGCCGAGTGCCGGGGACGTCGCTCGTGTGGGCGGGGTTGTTCCGCGTCGACGTCGTTTTGGAGGGATAGGTGGAGGTTCCTAGGGACTTTCGTGGAGTATTTGCCTCCGAACCGAATGCGGTGTTTGTCGTGAAGGGGCGCTTGACGGGCAAAGACTGTGAGGTTCCCTCTTTCGTGAGTGAGCCGCACTACGCAGACAATTTCAGCAAGCAGTGGTCGAGGTTTCGAGACAGTCAGCTCGACTCGGTCAATGGTACTTCGATCTCGAGAGAATACCTCGAACGATTGATAGGTCACCCGCTCGAATATCTTGCGGGGAAGACGATTCTCGAGGTCGGTGCAGGGGCGGGGAGATTTACGGAACATCTGATTCGATACGCGCGTGTGGTCGTTGCGATGGACCTGTCGGAGGCGATTTTCGTGAACGCGGCACTCGGGGCCGAAAGTTTGATCGCAGCCCAGGCAGATCTGCTTCACATGCCACGGATGAAGATGAAGTTCGATCTCGTGGTGTGTCGGGGGGTGCTCCAGCATACGCCGGATCCGGCGAAAGCGATCGAGCTGATTCACCGGTGGGTGGCCGCTGGTGGCGTCGTGGCTTTTGACATCTACGCCCCGGGACAGCTTGGCAGGCTGGGTGCCAAGTACCTATTGCGACCCGTAATCCAGCGTCTGTTCACATTCGACTCGTTGTCGAAGTTTCTCGAACGGCGTGCGGAACGAATGTTGCGGATACGCTGGGGGCTTCAGCCTTTTTTGCCAGGAAGAAGCAAGCGCCTATTAGACTACGTACTCCCAATCTACGACTATCGTGGGGTCCTGCCGCTATCGGAGGACCAGCTGGTTGAGTGGGGAAAGCTGGATACGCTGGATGCGATGTTCGCGCGATATGATAATCCGATGAAGTACGAAGCGGTGCTGAATCTGTTGAGGACGCTGGGCTGTCGAGTGCTGGCGGCGGACCGAGAGAACGTCTTTAGGACGACGATTCCTCAAGATGTCCCCGAGCAGAGGGGCTGAGGCGGCTTAGTGAAGATCGTCCTGGACACGGTGCCCCTCATTTATAGTCAGGGTGCTGACCGGCGGACCACCTTCCATCTCTATCGAGAACTGCTGGCGCTGGATCCCGAGGACGACTTTTCTTTCCTCTGCATCGACCGCTTGGGACGCCGGTCTGGCTACGAGCCCTTGCTTGACATCCGGGACGTTGCGGTTCGAGAGATTCGCGTGCCCTTCCGGGCGATCGAGTGGACGTGGAAGCATCTTCGCTGGCCAACGCTCGAACGATTGGTGGGTCAGGTCGACCTCTACCACGTGGCCGGAGCGCACGCGCCGCCAGCGCGGGAGGCAACGATCCTACTCACGGTGCGAGGAATCGCGCCGGAGGTCATCCCGGAGTTGCTACCGGCGCGCCTCGTGGCGACGGCGCGCGCGGTGTTGCGCACCTCCATGAAGCACGCTGATTACTACCTCGCCGTATCCGAGACCACTCGGGACGACATGATCAAGTACCTGGGCATCGATCAGGAGCGGATCTTCGTGGTCAGCCACGGGGTGGATCCGATCTTTCGACCCCCTGGCGACCGGGTAGCGCTCGCGAGCCGATTGAGGACGCGCTTCGGTATCGGGCGTCCGTACATTCTGTATGTCGGGGCGATCGGGCGTCACAAGAACGTCATGGGCGTCCTGGCGGCGTACACGGCGCTCGAGGCGCACGGGCTCGGCGGCCATGACCTGTGGCTCGTCGGACCGCCCGACAGCGCATGGGAGGAAGCGAATGCCTTTGTGATCCAGCACGGGCTCCGGGACCGCGTTCATCTTCCCGGACGGATGAGGCAGGACAGCCAGGACCTGACGGATCTCTATGGCGGCGCGAGCTGTTGCCTGTTTCCGAGCTTTTACGAGGGGTGGTGCTCGCCTCCGATGGAAGCCATGGCTTGCGGCGCGCCGGTCGTGGTCTCCAATCGATCCTCGCTGCCGGAGACGGTCGGTGACGCAGCCGTGTTGATCGATCCCGACGACCCTCTCAGCATCGCGGAAGGGCTCGCGACGGTGCTGACCAACGAGCGCCTTCGTGACGAACTGGTGCTCAAGGGGTTCGCGCGGGTGAAGCAGCTGACCTGGAAAGCGTCAGCGGAGCGCCTTATCGGCGTCTACCGCCGGATCGAGAGCGCCCGGGGATGAGGATCGGACTCGACGCCTATCAGGCAGGCCACGCGTACGGCGGGATCGCACGCTACGTTCGCAGCCTGGTTTCGGCGCTGGCGGCCGCGGCGCCCTCGGATCAATTCGTTCTGTTCAGCAACCACTTCCGGACGCCTGAGGCGCGTTGGCGTCCCGACGGCGCGAATGTGAGTCGGTTTAATCTTCGGGTACCACGCCGTCTGGTGCAGGCGTGCTGGGACCGCCTGGGTTGGCCGCCGGTGGAGGCCCTCATCGGCCGGGTTGACATCTTTCACGGCACGCATTTCGTTCTGCCCGCCGTGCGCGCAGCGAAGCGTGTGCTCACTGTACACGACGTGGCCTTCCTGCGACATCCTGAGTACTTTTCCGATCAGCCCCTCAATGAATGGGGACACAGGCGAGAGTTGCCGGCGGCGCTCGCGCGGGCGGATGTCGTGATTGCCGACTCGCGGAGCACGCGGGACGACCTTGTCGACTGCCTCGGGTATCCGAAAGAGCGCATCCGCGTCATCCTGCTGGGGGTAGAGCGTTCTTTCTTCGTCTCGACCGGTGCCGACCTGTCGGCAGTGGAAGCCCGGTATGGGTTGGTTCGTCCCTACATCGTGTTTCTCGTCGGGACGCCGGAGCCGCGAAAGAATCTTCTGCGCACGATTGCGGCCGCCCGCCGGGCCGCGCCGGAACTGCCGCTGGTCGTTGTCGGACACGCGGCGAGTATCCGGGCGCTCCTCGGAGGCGAGACGCGCGGTATGCTTCTGCCCGGCGCCGTCCCTGACGCCGATCTGCCCCTGATTCTGCACGGCGCGGAGATCGCCCTTTATCCGAGCCTGTACGAAGGCTTCGGGTTCCCCGCCGTGGAGGCCCTGGCCGCGGGCGTGCCTTTGATTACGTCCGACCGGAGCTCCTTACCGGAAGTTGTGGAGGATGCGGCACTGCTGGTCGATCCCGAATCCGAGGAGGAGATCGCCGCCGCCATTCGTCTCCTGCTTGGCGACTCGACGATGCGCGGGGAACTGGTCCGGCGCGGACGGGCGCGCGCGCGGGAATTGTCCTGGGAGGCGACAGCGCAACAGGTCCTCGAGCTGTATCGCGAGCTGGTATAGAGGCTGGAGAGACTGATGTGTGGCGTGGCGGGATATGTCGGTGCCGGGTCCCAGAAGGCACTCGACGCCATGGTGCGGTTGCTGGCTCACCGGGGGCCCGATGCATCTGGTACGTGGAGCGGCCGAGATATCGGGCTCGCACATACGCGCCTGGCTATTCTCGATCTCTCACCACTCGCCAATCAGCCGATGGCCGATGACGGGAGCCTGCGTGTAACGTTTAACGGGGAGATCTACAACTTTCGCGAGCTGCGCGACGAGCTCCGGGCTGCGGGCTACGATTTCCGCACCCGGAGCGACACGGAAGTGCTCCTGCACGGCTATCGTCACTGGGGCGAGGCGATGGTTACGCGATTGCGCGGCATGTTCTCGCTTGCGCTCTGGGACGACGCGCGGCGCCGGCTCTTCCTCGCCCG
>CAYJUP010000033.1:0-383 GCA_964373365.1 uncultured Nitrospiraceae bacterium | reverse complement strand
GCCTCTGTTCTACGTGGAGCTTCCCGATGGCCTGGTCTTCGCCTCCGAGATCAAGGCGCTCTTCGCTCACCCGGGGGTCGCCGTCGAGATGGATCCGGCGGCGGTGGACGCCTATGTCGCTCTGGGGCACGTCCCGAAGCCTGCGACCATCTTCCGCGGCGTGCAGGCCCTGCTGCCGGGGCAGTGGCTGCGCTGGCAGGCGGGTCGTGTGGAGACGGGCAGCTACTGGGCGGCCGATTTCCGTCAGCCGGTCCTCGAGGGCAACGAGGAGGAGCTGACCGAGGAGCTCGACGCTCGCCTCAACGATGCCGTCCGAAGCCACCTGGTCGCCGACGTGCCGGTCGGCGCGTTCCTGTCCGGCGGCGTGGACTCGAGCCTCGTGG
>CAYJUP010000032.1:0-12801 GCA_964373365.1 uncultured Nitrospiraceae bacterium | reverse complement strand
CTCCATCCGCGGCACCCCGTCTCCTCCAGGCTCTCACTTTATTTTGCGTCTTTCCCTTCGGTGGCGTCTTTCGCGCACCGAATGCCGAGGTACACTCGGCGCAAGTCGGGGTGGTGTTTGAACCGATTGGAGGCCCGCAAATGTTCTGCATTGTTCCGCCAGGAGCCGCCCCGGATCACGCGTTCCTGGCCGTTGGAGGGACCTGTAGGATTTTTGGGTGTGCTGTTCTTGTAGTAGTTCTCGTCGTACCAATCCTGCACCCATTCCCAGACGTTCCCCGCCATTTCATAGGCGCCGTAGGGGCTCCGCCCGAACTCATATTGATTCACCTTCGCCAGCGAGGCGATGCCGTCCCAGATTGGGACAATGTCGAAACTATAGTTGGCGCGATTGCCAGAGACCGGCTCGTTGCCCCAGGGATAGGTCCTGCCGTCGATGCCTCTGGCCGCCTTCTCCCACTCCGCCTCGGTCGGCAAGCGTCCGCCGACCCACTTGCAGTAGGCCGTGGCATCGTCCCAGCTCACATTGATGGCCGGGAGATCCGCCACCCCGTCCAGCATCATACCTCCCCGCCAGATGCTGAATTTGGGGTCCTCGTTCTCCGGAGCACGGTGGCCTATCACTTTGACGAATGTCTGATATTGACGGTTGGTGACCTCATATTTGCCGATGTAAAACGCGTCCAGGGCCACGCGATGCTTCGGGCCTTCATCCGCCTCAGCCGGAGCACCCTCCGCCCCCATTTCAAATTCGCTGGTCGGCACCAGTACCCACTCGGTGGGATCTTCTTTTGAGGCCTGAGACTTGGCCAACAAGGCCAGCATCTTGGCGCGCTCAGGATGGGTCTGTGGAGCCAGCTTGAGCCACTTCATGATCGTGTCCTTCGCCTCGGGCTGAGACAACTCAGTTTCGCAGATGCCTTTGAGCCGCAACAGCGCCTCATCGTCGGGCAGTTGCTTCATCGCCTCCAGGATTTCAACCAGGCCGTTTCGGTACTGTCCCTGTTGAACCATATTCATGGCCAATACCGCGCGGTCCTTCGCCGACAAGCCGGGGATCGCCTGATACTCCTCCGCGAGCGCGATGAGTGCAGGGTCAGTGGTGGTCCCGACAATCATCAACAAGAGTCCCAACATCATACCGTTCGTTCTCTGCCGCATGCCGCCTCCCTTGGTCGTATTCACCCCGGTGTTCCGTACTCCGCGCTATTTATTCTGTCGGTCGAACTCTTTGACGACTTGGTCGGTGAGATCGAGGGTGTTGCGGTTATAGATGACGATTTTGATCGTGGTCTCGCTGCCTTTATCCACGACAAGTGTGAAGCCGCCCTTCTCGGCGACGGTCTTGGTCGCGGCCCCAATCTTCTTCATGTACTCATCCACCAATTCTTTCTGTTTCACGGCCAGCTCCTGATTAAACTCTTGGGCGCGCTTCTGATAGTCTTGCAGCTTCGCTCTGAACTGGCCCTGCTTTTCACGTTTTTGAGCCTCGTTCAACGTGCCTTCCTGGTCCTTGAGTTGCTTCTCGATATTTTTCAGCTCCTCTTCGTCGCCAGCGACGAGCTTTTGGCGGGTCGCGGCGTATTCCTTGAGCGCATCCAACGCGCGTCGTCCGGCTTTCGACTTTTCCAACACCGCTTGTGGGTCCACCACGCCCACTTTGAAGGATTCAGCGGCAAACCCGGATGACGGGTAGAAGGTGAGTGCGCAGGTGACGGAGATCGCCACGACGGCCAGGATCGCCAACCGGGTATGTCCCCGTGCCATATCGTTCTTCTCCTTTCTGGTTCGAAACCGAAGCATTGTAGCGAACTCGGCGTTTCTCGGAGCGCGGGGAGAATAGCCTCATGCAGGGGCGATGTCAAGCGTGGTTATCGAGGTCCCTCTTGCTTGACATCCGTGGATGGGCGCCGGCTATCGACCGTGAGATCATTCGATCCTGACCGGCGGTTCAGGTCAGGCTTGTCCTGTCGTTGTCCTGGGGATACAATCGGTCAAACGGGTCGTTTACCCGCCTACGCAGAAAGCCACGGGTGTAAGTCCGTGGACGCCGTCGGCCAAAGCCTATGGCGTCGGACGATGAATGCGAGGTGGGTAACCCTCCGTAGCCTTGCCGCCTTCGCTGAAGCTTCGGCGGCCCACCGACCTGTCCGCCGCATGGCTTCGGCAGGCGGGAGCCTTGGCGGAGGTTGGGACGAAGGAGGGTACGCTTCGGCGGGTTACGCGCGCCGTCGTCGGAGCTATGGCGCGTAGACGACCGAACTCAAGTGGAGGCGCCACGGCTGCCCGGTCTTCGTAGCCGAAGCTACTTCGGCGGAGTGGGCTAAAACCGTGGGGCTCCACATCGCGCCCATCCGCGCGTTCAGTGCCGTGAGCAAGAAGGGGTCATGCCCGCAGATCGGCGGTTTGTTCATCAACAGTTTATGAACGCGCTTCAGCGGGAAGCGGTCCCCTGTGGCAATCCGGGCTGCGCAGGACCGGTTGAGACGAGTGACGTTTCGCAACTCCACGACAGGGTCAAGACATTCGAATTGAGATGCCGGCGATGTGGGTGGCGGACCCGCTTAGCCGGGTTGGAGCAAGTGACACCGCCGTGGGATGAGGCCTCGCTGCTGGTCATGGCCGATGAACACCTGATGCACCAACAACCGAACTGTCCGTACGACGGCACGCCGGTGGTTTTTACTTCTCTGCCCAACCCGCGGCGGCGGGCCCGCTACAGGCTGTCCTGTTTCTATTGCGGCCGACATGCTGAGATGGATTGGCCGCCTCTGGAGGCAAGGCGTTGAGGTGGGAGAGCCAAGAGAGCGGTGCTGGCGGCCGTGTTAGTGCCCTTCGGTTCCGCCTCCGACCGGCTTCGATTCGGCGGTCAACGGTGCTGCACCGTCCGCCATCGACTGAAAACACACTCGATTTCTTCCCTGATTCTTAGCTTCGTACAGGGCGACATCGGCCGTCTTCAGCATCTCAGCCGGGCTCGGATGCAAGGATTTGCCTGGAAGGTAGGTGGTCAGGCCGATGCTGGTGGTCAGCCGAAACGTGGTGTGACCACTTCCAAACTGGTACCGCTCAACGGCCTCTCGTAGACGCTCTCCCGCTGCCGTGGCACCCTCCATGTCCACTCGCGGAAGGATCCAGACATACTCGTCGCCGCCCAGGCGTCCAGCCAGATCGTAGCCGCGACTCTGCACGGCCAGCAGGGAAGAGTAATCCCGGAGCACGAGATCGCCCATGTCATGACCATGCGTATCATTGACGCGCTTGAAATAATCCACATCCATGATGGCGCAGGACAGGGGGCAGTCGAAGCGTTTGGCTCCCTCCAACTCTCTGGCAAGGGTGTCCAACAACAGCCGCCTGTTCGGCATGCCGGTCAGTTCGTCGTGCAACGCGGCGTACGCGTGCTTCTCCTTGTCCGTTCGCTCTCGTTGTGCAAATTCTCCCCAGACACCGTAAAACAGCGTCACGACAAGGAAGAACGGCAAGCGCAAGAGGATCGTTCCAAGCACCGCATAGTCCTCGCTGGTCATCAGCGTGAAGGCGGCATACGCAAGCCACGTCACTGCCGCCAGGGCGAGCGACCGCTTAAGGTCACCCGACGCCGCCCCGATCATGATAATGCCGAAATACACCACGAAGAGATCCGGGGTCGTCCCGGTCGCATAGAGGGTGGCCGGAACAAGAACCGTGTCAATGGCGACGAGCGTGGTCGCGAGCGCGCTTACACTGATGATTTTGGGAAGTCCGTAGAGAAGAATCGCATTGCCGGTCAGCAGGGCAAAGATGAAGATCACCTGGTAGCTGATTCCCAAAGGGGGTTGGCTGTGCGTGATCACATCAACACAGAGCACGATCACGACGAGCCACTGCAGGATCGGAATCGGCTTGACGTACTGATCCAACGCGTCGTTCATCTGGTCACCGTGTACGATCACGAGTGACCATAGTTTACTGCATCGCGGGTATTTGTCAATCGCGTTCGGTCAGGGTAGAATCCGTTTTCCAAGAGTGAACCGACCTACCGTCATACTGAAGAACGCTGAAAGTTCTTGCGCAGGTTCAACCGGATGGGCCGATGCTGAAAGGCGCGTGAACGTGAGCGCACAGTCTTCAGTTCCTCTCATCATCTGCTTCGGGGACAGCCTCACGGTTGGCTACCAATCGACCACGTCCGCCTTCCCGGAGACGCGCGAGACGCCTTACGGAGTCTTTCTACAGGAACAGGTGGGCTCGTCGGCCCGTGTGGCGGTCAGTGGGGTCTGCGGCGAGCTGACCGGCGAGATGGCCATGCGGTTCCGGCACGACGTGCTGCAGCACAACCCGGCCTACGTGGTGGTGCTGGGTGGGACTAACGATCTGGGATGGAATGCCCGTCCCGCCGACATTATGCGCAATTTATTGAAGATGTACGAGCTGGCCTTGTCTGCCGGAGTTCAGCCTGTTGCGGTCACCGTGCCATCCATACGATTGGGAGTGGAAGATGATACCGGTGAAGGGAGGGACGGTCAACGGTGGCTCGACGTGCATATCGAGCGACGCCAGACCTTGAATCGGCTGATCAGCGACTATTGCACAGGCAGGGGAGTCGCGTGGGTCGATCTGTTCACAGCCACCCAGGAACCACGGACGCTGCGATTGGCTTCGGTCTATTCCAATGACGGTCTCCATCTGACAACTGAAGGGTACCGGCGGTTGGCAACCCTCCTGTATGAACAAGTGTTCGCGTCCAGGCTTGGGCACCCGGGCCGGATTGGACGGCCGAGTGTCTAGACAGTAAGGAGCACAGGTCCATGATTCGTGATGTGGATGACCGCGAGTTCGATCGGTTCGTGGAGAGCGCGAGCGTGCCGGTGCTGGTCGAGTTCTGGCAGCCGAGCTGGGGGGGCCGGGCTCTCATGCGAGAGCTGGAGAAAATCCAGGCCGAGGTGGGCGCGCGGCTACTGATTCTGAAAATGAATGTGCAGGAGAACTTTCAGGTTCCGGCAGAACTGGAGGTCTCGTCTTTGCCGGCGCTGGCACTCTACCGCAACGGGCAGTTCGACAGGTTCATCGGCGGCCTGGGGAAAAAAGACGAGATCCTGAGACAACTTGGGCTAGAGGCAAGAGGCAATGGGCTATAGGTAGGAACACTCGAATTCCGCTTCCCAGGTCACTAGCCCATCGCCCCTTGCCCCGCGCCTGTTTTTAGAGCGTCCTCCAAGCTCGCCCATCGTTTTGGATAAGTCGCTCCGCCTCTACCGGCCCCCAACTCCCGGCTGCATACTCGGGGGGCCGCGTAGGCCCATAGGCCCGCCACCCTTCAAGAATCGGCGTGATCCAAGCCCATGATGCTTCCACCGCGTCGCGGCGCATAAAGAGCGAGGCGTCACCGGCCATCACGTCCAGTAACAGCCGTTCGTAGGCTTCAGGCGAGGGAGCCCCAAACGCATCACCGTACTTGAAGTTCATTTCAACCGGATAGGTCTGTGCCTTTGTGCCGGGCACCTTGGAGATGACCCGCAAGGATAATCCCTCTTCCGGTTGGATGCGCAGCCTCAGGACATTAGGAGCCAGCGGGGCAGTCAGGCTGGCATTGAACAAGATCTGCGGGAGGTCCTTGAATTGTACCGCCACCTCAGTGGCCCGTTTGGCCATCGCTTTGCCGGTTCGAAGGTAAAAGGGGACTCCAGCCCACCGCCAGTGCTCTAGGAAGAGTTTGAGCGCCACATAAGTTTCGGTCATGGAGTCCGGAGGAACTCCGGGCTCGTGGCGGTACCCCGGCACCTCGACGCCATTGACCTTCCCATGGCCGTACTGCGCACGCACCGTGAACCATTCCACACCCTTCCCTACGATCGGCCGTAGAGAGCGCAGCACATCAATTCGAGCATTACGCACCACGTCGGGATCCAGCGAGTAGGGAGGTTCCATGGCCACGAGACACAGCAATTGTAGGATATGGTTCTGTACCATGTCTCGAAGGGCTCCGGTCTCCTCATAGTAAGTGGCGCGGGTTCCTACCCCCTCCGCCTCGCTGACCGTAATCTGGACATGGTCGATGTACTTGTTGTTCCAGATCGGTTCGAAGATGCTGTTGGCAAACCGCAGCACCATGATGTTCTGAACCGTCTCTTTGCCCAGGTAATGATCAATCCGGAAAATCTGGGATTCGTCGAACACTTTGCCCACGATAGCGTTGATCTGCCGGGCGGACTCCATGTCACGCCCGATTGGCTTTTCCACGATCACGCGGCAGAACGGGTGGGAGTTGTCGGGGGGGTGAGCCAAGCCGGATCGCTGGAGTCCCTCGCAGGCGAGGGCAAAGGAGGTGGGCGGGATCGCCAAGTAAAAGATCCGGTGGCCGGGTAGCTTCAGGTCGGCTTCGATCTTTTCGAGACGAGCCTTGATCTCCTTGTATGACTTCGGGTCATCGATTGCGCCGGATTGATAGAAAAGACGACGCTCAAACTCAGCCCACTTTCCCTCGGCCAAGGCCTGACGCGAATACTTCACGATGCCTTCACGTAAACTGGCTCGGAAATCCTGGTCGCCCAGTGGCGTACGGCCGATCCCCAGGACCGCATAATTGGTAGGGAGCACGCCGTCCAGCAAGAGGTTGTACAACGCCGGGACCAGCTTGCGACGGGCAAGGTCGCCGGACCCCCCAAAGATGACCAATGTGCAGGGCTCCGCCGCGAGACCCCGCGCTGGGTCATTGGTCAAAGCCTGGCCCTGTTCCGCCTGTGGCATGAGTACCCTCCCGCGATTTTCACGAACCTCACTGCCGGACAGCGTGCCCCCCGAAGGCTTTGCGCATGGCGGCCAACAGCTTTTCGGCGAATGACTCCTGCTGCCGAGAGCGGAATCGGGTAAACAAGGCCGCCGTGAGGGTCGGCACCGGAACATCCTTGTTGATGGCGTCGAGAATGGTCCAGCGACCCTCTCCGGAATCCTGGACATATCCCTTCAGCCCTTCCAGCTTTGGATTCTCCTTGAGCGCGCCAGCCGTCAGCTCCAGCAGCCATGACCGCACCACACTGCCGTGCATCCACAGCGCAGCGATCTTGGCCAGGTCTAGGTTGTACTCGCTCTTGGACATCAGTTCGAACCCTTCGGCATAACCCTGCATCATGCTGTACTCGATCCCGTTATGAACCATCTTGACGTAATGCCCGGCCCCGTGGCCGCCCATGAAGGCCCACCCGTTTTCGGGAGCGAGGGTCTTAAAGATCGGCTCGAGGTGCTTGACGATCGCCTCCTCACCACCGACCATCAGACAATAGCCGAGCTTCAAACCCCAGATGCCGCCGCTCGTCCCGACATCCACATAGTGAATCCCTTTCGTCTTGAGTTCTGTGGCGCGGCGGACGTCGTCGTGGAATTTGGTGTTGCCTCCGTCAATGATGATGTCACCGGACTGAAGCAAGGCGGCCATCGCCTGAACAGTCTCTTCGGTCGGGGCGCCGGACGGAACCATAATCCATATGACGCGAGGTACGGCAAGTTTTGACACCATTTTCGCGAGCGATGCCGCTCCGATGCACCCCTGTCCTTCAGCCTGCTTGATGAGGTCTGTTGACCGATCATAGACCACCACGCGGTGCGTGTCGCGCTGCAAGCGCGACACCATATTCATGCCCATTTTGCCTAAGCCGATGAATCCGATCTCCATGGGCTATCCTTTCTTCTCCCTTGTGTCTCGCCCGCTTGGACGATGACAGAATAACACAGGCAAGATTTTTATTAGATGACGCCCGTCCATTCCCTGAAGCTGTCTGCGCAAGCCAGGGAAGGAGGATTCTAGCACAACAACGGGAGGACTTCCTGGCGCCAGTTCAGGCAGGGAACCGTCAACTAATCTACTCAAAGGAACTTGGTTCCCTTCGATCAGATTAATAATGATGAGCAGGGCGATCTCATTACATTTGACTGCCGTGTTTTTATTGACACTGAGCGAATATTTGATACGCTCTTATCATTTTACGAAGGCGGAAACAAGTGCGAAAGCCCATCGTGTCTTTGTGAGATTCGGCAAAAATACGCAGGTTTCGGTAAACCGTGTGAACATGTGTGAACAGGAATGATATATGACCGGCGGCAGGTCTTCATGTTCGGTGTCTGGATCGGCTGGATTACACAATGAGCCATCGTTGGTCTTCCAGTACGCTGCTGATCTGGTTGGCGGGTTTGACCCTGCTTATCTTCCTCACATCTGCTGCTGCTGACACCCCGGTAGATATTGAAACCTACGACCTCAGTATGTCCCGGGGCCTAATCGAGTTTGGCAAAGGTCGCTATGACAAGGCTCAGAAGCTGTTCACCGCAGCGCTGGAAGCCAATCCCGGCAATGCGGATGCAAGCTACTATCTCGGTCAAACCTTGATTCGCCTCAAAAAATATGAAGGGGCCGAGGGGATCTTCCGGCAGATGCTCGAGAACGAACCTTCGTCAGGGCGGGGGCTGCTCGGATTGGGTATCGTCCGGTACAACCAGGGGGCACTATACCGATGCACTGACCAACCTGAACGCCGCGGAAAAAACTTTGCCGGACGATCCGCTCGTGTACTACTACCAGGGCCTGGTGTATCACCAGATGAGCGCCTTCGAGCAGTCTCCGGCGCGGTTCCTCCGGGCGACGACGCTCAGCCCGGACTTGACCTCATCCGCCCATTACTACAGCGGTATCGCCTACTTTCACCGCGGCCTCCTTGATCAGGCCAAAGTGGAATTCGAGGCGGCGATCGCATCCGGCGAGCCTGAATCAGAACTGGCGCGGTATGCCAGGGAGTTCCTGGAACAGATCAAAGGGGCGGCACCCAAGGCTCCGAAACGGTGGGATCTCAGTTTCACCGCCAGTGAGCAATACGATGCCAACGTGGTCCTCCTCCCGCTAGGCACCCAGCCTCCTGGAGGAGCGACGGGGATCTCCCGCAAAAATGACTACCGCACTGCCCTCTTTGCCCGAGGAGAATTCCGGCCGATCCAGACCGAGACCTGGATTGCCGGAGTCAGCTACGGGATCTATCAGAGCTTTCACCGCATCCTTAGCGCCTTCGACGTGGAGGACCATACGCCGTCCCTCTTCATCCAGCGTCAGTTCGGGTCGGTGCAAGCTCGGTTCCAATACGTCTTTGACTATGTGAAGGTGGGACGCTCCCCGTATTTGATCGCCCACGCGTTTCAACCCATTTTCACATTCTCCGAGGGGAACAATAAGTTCACCCAACTCCAGTTCCGGTATCAGAACAAAGATTTTCAGCACGGTCGGTTTCTTTTCAACTCCGTGCGAGACGGGAAAAACTGGCTCGCCGGGGTCACCCAGTATGTCTTTTTTGCCGATAACACTGGCTATCTCCGGGTAGGCTACACCTATGACACGGACAGGACTGGCGGCGGATCCCCCTTCACGGCCACCCCGGGCGACCATACCAATGCCGACTGGGCCTATAAGGCGCATCGTCTGTCGGCCGGCCTCGGCTTGCCCCCTCTGCTGACCGTCAATCTGAACCTCGCCTTCGACTATTACAGACAAGAGTATGACAATCCGAACTCGTTCTCCCCGGCAGGAACCACGCGCCGGAAGGACAACATCTTTTTCTGTACCGGGACCCTGAGCCGGAATATCGGCGACTCGTTATCGCTGGTCCTGGAATACAACTACACCCGGGATCAGGTGAACGTCCCCGTCTTCGATTACAACCGAAGCGTGTATTCGCTGACCCTCAGTGGTCGCTTCTAGAGGCAGGCCATGTCCGTTCGAAGATCAGTGTCCGGTTTCGTGATGGCGTTGCTGGTAGTGCCCGGTGTCGTGTTCGGGCAGGAAACACCTGTCGTCGAGACGAAAGCGGTCACGGTACATATAGGGCAAAGAACCTGGCTCAGTACGGGCGCCAGCGAGTTTAGCTTCGCTGGACTAGGCGGCGTGCCGAATGTGCTCTCTGAACTAAAGTGGAAGCAAGTTGCTAGCACCGTGGTCGAGTTTGATGCTAACGCCCTCTTGTTTGAGCGATATAGCCTGAACATCGGCACAGGATTTGGCGCCGTCAAGGGCGGAACGTTGCGCGATCAGGACTTCGCTGGCAACAATCGCACCCAGCTCGATTCAGATACGATCTCTGCTGCTGGCGACGACGCCTTATTCTTTGTCAATGTGGATTTTGGATATCGAGTGCTCACCTGGGCAGGCCGTAATCAAAAGCCACGGAACTGGCTGGACCTGTTGATTGGCTATCAACATTGGCGGGAACGGTATATCGCCACACAAACCATAGACGTGTTTCCCGGGACTCGAACCATCGATCAAGGTAGGGCACTCACCAATGACTTCATCTGGGACAGTGTGAGACTCGGGGCTCGGTCAGAGATTGAATTGCTTCCCGATTTGTCATTGAGAGCAAAGATGCTGTTGATCCCTTGGACACGGTTTCAGTTGAAAGATATTCATCACTTACGAACTACAGGACTTGACCCTTTGCTGCAGGACCCTAGCTTCGAAGCGACAACGACTAACTGGATGGGAGGCGGAGGGGTTGGAGGACAACTTGATGCGACGCTTTCTTACCGAGTTTGGCACGATCTGTCCCTAGAGCTTGGTTATCAATGGTGGCGGATAAACTCTGGAGAGGGTACGATCACCGCCCGCACACTGGGTAGTGGTCAGGTCGTCCAGCCATTTAATGGTGCAACCACCACCAGGCACGGAGCAATTATAGGGATTCATTATCGTTTCTAGGGTGTCTGAGGCAAACACTTGTCTTCATCAGATTTGGATCACACTACCCTCGGTTTTCCAACTGGCTGCGGGTGATAGCCCTCGCACTACCAGTCAAGGACATTGTCGAGACGCAGAAGGAGTCTCGAACCAAGGCGCTCTTCGAGGATGAGAGCCTGCTGACAGTGGGAGAGAACAGCCGGATCGAGATCACTGAGCACATTTACGACCCGAACCAGAATCTGCGCCGCATGGTGGTGAGATTGGTCCAGGGGAGGCTCCGCGTTCTTGTGGCAAAGACCTTCACCGGAGCCGGCTCGAAGTTCGAGATCCACACACCCACGGCTGCGGCGGCAGCGCGAGGGACTTATTTCGTGGTCTGGGTCGAGAACGGAACAAGCGGCGTGGCGAATATTGGAAGTTCCGGGCGTGTTGACTTCACGTCAGAGGGACAAACGGTAGGCCTCATGCCGGGCAAGTTTTCTATTGCCCCAGCAGGTGATCCGCCGACACAGCCGGTTGCCTTCAACGTTGGCCAAGTTGTTGCTGACGTTCGCGGGGCAGCCAAGGAGGCAGAGAAGGCGCGGAGAAGGTAGAAAGGATCTTAGGGAAGGCGGATAAAGGTACTGGCCAAACAGCGAATCTTCTCGCCAGTCTCAGGAACGCGGTCGAGGGAACTGAACTCAAGGATACGCCCAAACCTGAGACACCCAAGGCTGCAGTGCGGGCAGTGTTAGGTGAGCGGCGACTATCTCCACCCGTGCCTGGTCAAAGCGGCAACACGCCCGGCCAAAGTGGCACGACCCCAGGTGGCCTCATAGCTGTGTCTCCTCCAGCTGTCATCTCCGGTGCGGCTGGCGATGCTGCCGAGAAGGCGGCCAAGGAGGCGGAGAAGGCAGCGAAAAAGCCTGACAAGGAGGGTGGTGTTAGTGGCAGCGGAATCATGGAGGTCCTCACACCTCCACCCGTCATTTCCGGCGGCACGTCTGTTGGCGTGCGCGGGGCGACGCCTCCAAGTGTTCCTCCGGGCAGTGTGACTGGTGGCCTTGTCGGAGGAAGACGTTAATCCTGGAAGAAACTTCCAAGCATCATTCTTTCGACGTAAACAAAGGGGCTCGGCGATGCGGAGCCCCTTTGCATTTCATTCATTCCCTTCCAAACTCAGCCAGCAGTCTTGGGTAGTTCTAGCGGCGACGCGACCTCACTTTTTACAAAGCCGGAATCCCACCGAGTTTTTCTGATTTATGGATGCGCCCTCCAGTGGTATACTGGGTGCTAAACTTTAAGCCGTTGGCCGAGGTCCCGACGGAGAAGAAGCTCTCAAAAGATGGGATTAGCCCTGTCCAGGCAGGCACGGTGCCCATCGTCCCTTGATCATCCGACTCGCATCACTCGCTCCACCGAGCGGAATCCCGAAGATCCTACCTCACGGTAATGATAGAAAACCACACCGAGCCATTTTGGCCTGGATCACTCAATTCCGTTCGTTAGGAATGACGACTTGTGTAACGTCATGAAGCCGCGGTGGGATAGCGTACGCCTGCGGGTCCGCATGTGGGAGATTCCCCGATAGGCGGATGGTGAGGAGGGAGTGCGGATCGCATACGGGGCCAAAACCGACGTGGGACTTAGGCGGGGGCACAATGAAGATAGCCTGTGTGCCGATCCTAAGCTAGGCCTCTACGTCGTCTGTGACGGCTTAGGCGGGAGGAACGCCGGTGAGGTGGCCAGCGGCATGGCGGTGAAGGTAATCCGGGAGCACCTGCGCGAGTCGCGTCAGAACACAAGCCTGCCCATCATCGGCCGGTACGACCCCGCATTCTCTCTCCAGACGAATCGGTTGGCCAGTGCCATTCGCCTTGCAAATCAGGCCATCCACGATGCGGGACGGAGCGAGCCCGACCAGGCAGGTATGGGCACCACTGTGGTCGCCGCGGTCATCTCCGACCAGATCCTCTCGATTGCCCATGTCGGCGACAGCCGCATGTACCTCATCAGGGGAGAAAACATCCAGCCATTAACCGCTGACCACTCAGTGGTCGCCGACCAGGTACGCCGTCACATGCTGACCGAGGAAGAGGCGGAGCGGTCTCCTCTAAAACACATCGTCAC
>CAYJUP010000031.1:11056-12883 GCA_964373365.1 uncultured Nitrospiraceae bacterium | reverse complement strand
CCGATCACTTTGATGAGCACTCGTTTACGGCGGCGGCCGTCGAACTCTCCGTAGAAAATTTTCTCCCACGGGCCGAAGTCTAATCGTCCGTCGGTGACGGCCACCACCACTTCGCGTCCCATCACCTGCCGCTTGATATGGGCATCGGCATTATCTTCACCGGTTTCGTTGTGTTGGTACGTGGCGCTATGAGGGGCGAGTCGTTCGAGGAAGGCATCGTAGTCCTTGAGCAACCCTCGCTCGTCGTCGTTGATGTACACGCTGGCCGTGATGTGCATGGCGTTGACCAGCACGAGTCCTTCCCGGACGCCGCTCTTCAGCACGGCCGCTTCCACGTGCGGCGTGATATTCAGATACGCCCGCCTTGTCTTGGTCTCGAACCAGAGTTCTTCGCGGTAGGACTTCATGGCTGATCCGGCCGCCGGACGAGGAGCATCCGACCGTGCGCATTCTGCTCCAAGTGCCCGAGAAGATGCAAGCGGTCACGAGGCGCGATGGCCGGCTCTGAGCCTGCGGTCCTCGATCACTTCTTTCGGAATGGACTTCACCGCGAGCATCACCAGGACCGGTACAACATCCGACATGAGATCAATGGGCGAGAACGGATTGTCGCTGTTCTGGTTAGGAACATCCGGAAGAGGACCGGGAGCGAATGATCCCGTCCGCATCCGTGGTAAACACCCGCCGACACGTATAGTGACCGTATCCGTTGCCCCAGTAACTGATGTACACAATACTCTTGCTGCCATTCTCCAGCGTGCTTTCTTGCGAGGGAACGCCCCATGTCTTGACCAACTCATCGCGATGCCGGCCTGTCCAGCCTTGCATCGTGTCACTTGTCTTCGAGCATCCCCCTGCAAGCAACGAGACCAGCAGCAGGCTCCCGTGCAGTATCCTCAAGCTGAGCCGTTTCATGGCCTGCTCCATTCTCCCTCATTCCCCACGCCCCTCACAGTGCACAGGAGCATTGTAGTACGCCTGTCGGTTTTATCATATAATGTTCTTCTATTTCGTCGGGGAACATGGTCATGCGCCACCGACCTGAACACGCGCCTCATCTGTCAGCGAACGCGCTCACCGTACTCCGGCGGCGGTATCTGGCCAAGAATGCGGCCGGCAAGCCGGTCGAAACGCCCGCGCAGATGTTTCGGCGAGTGGCCGACAACATCGCCGGAGCCGAACGCCTGTACCCCGGCGGCGAGAAGAATCTTCCGCGCGTCGCCGAGGCCTTCGACCGCCTGATGAGCCGGTTGGATTTCCTGCCCAACTCTCCCACGCTTATGAACGCCGGGCGTGATCTGCAGCAACTGTCCGCCTGCTTCGTGTTGCCGGTCGAAGACTCGCTGGAATCGATCTTTGAGGGGGTGAAACACCAGGCGCTGATCCATCAGTCCGGTGGCGGGACCGGCTTTTCGTTCAGCCATCTCCGCCCCAAGCACGACCGCGTCTCCTCCACCAGCGGCGTGGCATCCGGGCCGGTCTCCTTCATGCACGTCTTTAACATGGCCACCGAGGTGATCAAGCAGGGCGGATGCGTCGTGCCAGATACCCTGGTGACCACCAGCCGGGGTATCGTTCCGATCCGCGAGCTGGGGCCAGCCGACGCCACTATGGACACCTGGCACCAGCATGCCACGCGTTTGGCCGTCGCCACCGACGACGGCCCGCGCGATTCGGACGAGTTCTACAATCACGGCATTGCGCCCATCCGTCGTATCCGCACCCGGTGCGGCTATCATATCGCCGCAACACTGGAACACCGCATCCGCGTGATTGATGAAACGGGCCAATACGTATGGCGACACATGAAACACCTCCAGCCGGGAG
>CAYJUP010000031.1:2663-11046 GCA_964373365.1 uncultured Nitrospiraceae bacterium | reverse complement strand
ACAAGACGCGGCGCCAACATGGGCATCCTGCGCGTCGATCACCCGGACATTCTGGAATTCATCGATATCAAGCGGGACCCCAAGGAACTCACGAACTTTAACCTGTCGGTCGGCATCACGGACACCTTCATGCGGGCGCTGGAGCAGCGCCGGGACTACGCGCTCGTGAACCCGCGCACCGGCCGCACCGTCGCCCGGCTCAAGGCCGCCGCGGTCTTCGACCGCATTGCGCAGGCGGCCTGGAAATCAGGAGAGCCGGGCGTGGTCTTCCTGGACACGATCAACGCGCAGAACCCCACGCCCCACATCGGACGCATCGAAGCGACCAACCCATGCGTAACTGCAGACACGTGGGTACAGACCTCGGAAGGGCCGAGGCAAGTAAAGGATCTCGTTGGTATCCAATTCACCGCCCAAATCAATGGCGAGCACTATATGACGGGATACAACGGCTTCTTTTATACAGCGAGGCGACCGGTCGTCAAGCTCAAGACCGTCGAGGGGTATTCTGTGCGGCTCACCATGGACCACAGGATCCGTCGAATCGTCAGAAACACCCGATACACCCTCGATAGTGAATGGTGCTGTGCCGGCGACCTTCGCCCAGGGGACGAGGTGGTTCTCAATGACCATCGCGCAAGCGTGACGTGGCCGGGTCGCTACACTTTCGAGGAGGGATACCTCCTCGGGCTTCTGGTCGGAGACGGTGTTCTTAAGAAAGACAAGGCTGTTCTTTCAGTTTGGCGCACTGGAAGCGCAGGAACCGAATCTATGAGGAACGAGGTGCTCCGGTGCGCACACACACTGCCCCACCGGCGCGACTTCAAAGGATGGATGGAAATCCCCGACCGTCACGAAAGCCGCCTCGTCCTTGCTTCTCTCCGTGACCTCGCTCTCGAATGCGGGATGGAACCAGGCAACAAAGCTATCACTGCCCAGGTTGAGCAAGGATCGAGCGAATTCTACCGGGGGTTCCTCCGCGCTTTCTTCGATGCGGACGGTTCGGTTCAGGGAAATCTCATCAAGGGAATTAGCGTGCGGCTCGCGCAGTCGGACTTTCCCCGTCTCGAAGCTGTGCAGAGAATGCTGCTTAGGCTTGGCATCGCGTCAACAATTTATACGAATCGGCGGCGTGAAGGAATGAGCATGCTCCCCGATGGAAAGGGTGGCAGGAAGGAGTATCCCGTCCGCGGACATCACGAACTCGTCATCTCTGGGGAAAACCTCGCACGTTTTCAAGAGGTCATCGGTTTCTCTGATGCCCAGAAGGCGTCCCGACTTTCTTCCCTGCTTGACTGCTACCGTCGAAGACTCAACCGCGAGCGATTTCTGGCTCGTGTAGAGCGCCTCGAGGATGACGGCATCGAGGACGTCTTTGACGTCCAAGTCCCGGTTCTTCACGCTTTCGATGCCAATGGGTTCGTCGCCCATAACTGCGGCGAGCAGCCGCTACTACCCTATGAATCCTGTACCCTCGGCTCCATCAACCTTGCTCGCTTCGTCACCGGTCCCGCGCGGCACCCCTGCATCGATTTCGAGCGCCTGGACGAGGCCACCCGGACTGCGGTTCATTTCCTGGACAACGTGATTGACATGAACCGCTACCCGCTGCCGGACATCGAAGCAATCACGAAAGGCAATCGCAAGATCGGCTTGGGGGTGATGGGGTTCGCCGACCTGCTGATCACGCTGCATATTCCCTACGACACCGACGAGGCGCTGGCCACGGGCGACCGCATCATGCGTTTCGTATGGGAGCAGGCCCGTGCCGCCTCTGCCGAGCTGGCTCGCGCGCGCGGGGTGTTTCCCAACTTCAAAGGCAGCCGCCTGGAGTCAGAGGGGCACCGACTCCGGAACGCCACCGTGACCACGGTCGCCCCGACCGGCACGATCAGCATCATCGCGGACTGCTCGCCAGGCATCGAGCCGCTGTACGGAGTCAGCTTCACCAGAACGGTGATGGAGGACGTTCGCCTGGTCTCGCTCCACCCCGTGTTCGTGCAACGCGCACGCGCCGCCGGCGTCTATTCGCCACGTCTCGTCCGGCGCGTCGCGGCCCACGAATCCATCCAGGGCCTCTCCGAGATTCCCCCGGACCTGCGCCGCCTGTTCGTCACCGCCCACGATGTGAAGCCGGAGCACCACGTCCGCATGCAGGCGGTCTTTCAGAAATACAGCGACAGCGGCGTGTCGAAAACGATCAACCTGCCGGTCACTGCGTCCAAGAAGGATGTGGCTTCGGCCTTGCTCCTGGCCTACCGCCTCGGCTGCAAAGGCATCACTGTGTTTCGAACGAGCAGCCGCGAGAAGCAGGTCCTCTCTTGCGCGAATGTGCAATACTGCTGACAGTCCAAATTAAAAATGCAAAATGAAAAGTGTAAAATTGCGGCTTTTTTAATTTTGCATTTTGCATTGTACATTTGAGCCATGCTTCGCCAGCCCGCCGTCGCCGGCCAGTTCTACAGCGCGTCACCCGAGGTGCTCAACGCCGAGGTGGCTCGCTACACCCAGCCCGTCGATGTCCCGCACGCCGTCATCGGCGTGGTCAGTCCCCATGCCGGGCTGATGTACTCCGGGCACGTGGCAGGTGCGGTGTACGCACGCGTGGCGCTCCCCGACACCGTGATCCTGATCGGCCCCAATCACACCGGCATCGGTCCCGCCGTGTCGGTGTACCCGGACGGCGCCTGGCTGATCCCGGGTGGCGAGGTCACGGTCGATCGAGCGCTCGCAGAGAAAATCCTTTCGCTGTACCCGCGAGCGGAGGCCGACGTCTCGGCCCACCGATCAGAGCACTGCCTGGAAGTGCAGTTGCCGTTTCTGCGGCACGCGCGACCGGGCCTCCGGATCGTTCCGATCCTGCTTGGAAGCACACGCGAGGAGGACTGTCGGGAACTGGGCCTCTGCCTGGCCGCAGTGATTGAAGCACACGCGGCGCGGGAAAACCCCGCAACCCGACCGCTGCTGATCGCCAGCACCGACATGAATCATTATGAGCCCGACCGAGTCACTCGTGAGAAGGACCGGCACGCGATCGAGGCCATCCAGCGACTGGACCCCGACGGCCTTGCTGCCGCGGTGAGGGCACACCGGATCACGATGTGCGGCTTCGCTCCGACTGCGACCGTTCTGCACGCCGCTCGCGCGCTGGGAGCCGCCGGCGCTTCGCTGGTTCGTTACGCCACGTCCGGCGACATCAGCGGGGACTTCGACCGAGTCGTCGGCTACGCTGGGTTGACCATCATCTGACCTGGACGGCTCTCCCGACTCGATGGCCGCGTTGACTCCGCACGAAGCGTTTGACATGACCTCCCGATGATGGTATTTACTCGCACCCTTTCCAGCATTCACGCGTGACTGAAAGGAGGATGTTCCATGCTCGGACAGTCCGGCCGCCCTGCGGCAGTGAACGGTCTCCCCGGATGGAGCCTCCTGTTCGCCCGTGAACCCGATCTGGAATATGATTTCGACGAGACGCAAAAAACTCCGCCCAAGGGTTCCGCCTCGAAAAAACCCCGGAAACCTTCCGGACGCCGGCCCTTCCTGATGGTCCTGCTCGTGGTGATCGTCGCCGGTGGTGCGTATCTCTCTTCAGACCCCGCGATGCTGATGGAACTGATCGATCAGGTGACGGGCAGCCCTCCACCGGCACCACCGACGCCCATCCCCCTCAAACCCTTCGCGCCACCCGCCAAACCATCGGCTCCGCCGTCGCCCCCGGCTACCGCATCACCCGTCATGACCCTCATACAGCCCTCATCGGCCACACCTATGAAGCTTGCACCCGCCTTTCCGACCCCACTGTTCAGCGAAGGACAGCGCGTCATGGTCTTTGCCGACCCGGCTCTTCCACCCGGACCGGTGCCGCTCACCTTGGAAGCAGGGGAAAGCCGCACAAGCTTCACGGTTCGCCCTGGTGCCACCGTGACCGTGCTGGACGGAGAATTCCGGAACACTACCTGGCTCTATGCTGTCCGAACGGAAGATGGGGCCAAGGGCTGGATTGACGAACGGCGCCTTAAGGCGAAACCGTGAGAAGTCTGTCCGAGTCCATCTCCTCGACACCTCTTCTTCCTCCTGCTGTCCCCTGCTATAATACCGCCCGTCCTCCTCTGAAAGTCTGAACATCGAACGTCTCACAGTCTTCAGACGTTTGACATTGGACGTGCCTATGCTCCGCGCGATCATATTCGATTTCGACGGCGTGATCGTGGATAATGAGCCGGTTCACTTCACCATGTTTCAAACAATCCTCGGCGAGATCGGCGTTCCGCTCACAGAAAAAGAGTACTATGCCGACTATGTGGGCTACGACGATAAGGGGTGCTTCGCGGCGGTCCTCGCAGCTCATGGGCGGCCCACTCCGAAGGCCACCGTTGACGACCTCGTGGCTCGCAAGGCTCGCGTTTATTTTGAGCACATCCGGCAACATCTGGTGATTTTTCCGGGCGTGCGGGAGTTGGTCCGTGACGCCGCCACCCGGTATCGTCTCGCGATCGCCTCCGGGGCGCTCCGCCACGAGATCGAGTTCATTTTGGAGCAGGCCGGCATCCGGAAGGAGTTCGAGCATATCACCAGTTCAGAGAACGTCACCCACGGGAAGCCGGATCCGGAAGGGTTTCTCCACGCCCTGACCTCGCTCAATCGCCGGTCGACCGCAGGGCATACCGGCTTGACAGCCGATGACTGTCTGGTCATCGAGGATTCAATCCCCGGTATTCGGGCCGCCCACGCCGCTGGCATGAAGGCGCTGGCTGTGGCCAACACGCATACGATCCAGGACCTCCACGAGGCGGAGGCGGTCACCCGATCTCTCGAGGAGATCAACCTCTCCGAACTTGGAAGTCGGCTCTGGGGAACAGGGGAATATGATTAGGGTCTGGCTTGAGGCACGTGGCCATAAGCAATGGGGTTGGATTTCTTTGAGCCCATTGCCTCTAGCCTATTGCCGAGTCTCCATATGAGAATTTGCTCCTTGTTGCCCGGTGCAACCGAGGTCGTGGCGGCGCTGGGGCTGGTCGACGATTTGGTCGGAATCAGTCACGAGTGCGACTACCCCCTCGAGGTGAAGAACACACCGGTTATGATTCAAGCCGCCATCGACGCCGAGCGATCATCCAGTCCCGACATCGACCGGCAGGTGCGGGCGGCGCTGGAAACCGGTCGGCATCTCTACGCGCTCGATGCGGACCGGTTCGCGCGGGCGCAGCCGGATCTGGTTATTACCCAGGACTTGTGTCACGTCTGCGCCATCACTCCCGACCAACTGCAACACGCCATCGGCGCCCTGCCCAAGCCACCACGGCTTCTGTCGCTGAATCCCACCACCCTTGATCAGGTGCTGACCGACGTGGAGCGGATCGGCGAAGCGACCGGCCGAGAAACCCAGGCCCGTACGCTGGCGGCAGAACTGCGCGACCGCCTGCAATCCATTCGCACGCGGGTCGCACAGGTGCGTGAGCGCCCGAAGGTCGTGTGCCTGGAATGGCTCGCCCCCCTGTACGCGGCCGGTCATTGGGTCCCTGAAATGGTGGCGTGGGCCGGAGGTGTGGACGCCCTGGGCGTTGCCGGCGCAGTCTCCACACAGGTGACGCGGGACCAGGTCGTGGCCGCCGGACCGGAGGTGCTGGTGCTGATGCCGTGCGGCTTCACGTTGAATCGGACTCTGCGCGAACTGGAACGCCTGCCCGTCGACTTGAGCCGGCCGGGCTGGCAGACGCTCCCGGCGGTTCGGACCGGGAGAGTCTTCGCCGTGAACGCCTCGGCCTACTTCAGCCGACCCGGTCCGCGACTCGTGGACGGCGTGGCCATGCTGGCTGCGCTGTGTCACCCTTCCGTCTTTGGAGGAGCCGTGCCGCCCGAAGTCCGCCGCGTCAACCTGTTCGAGCAAGACCCCATGCTGCGCGCGCGATGACCCTTTCAGAAGCCCACGCCTACTGTAGAACTATCACCAAGCGAAGCGGGAGCAATTTCTACTACTCCTTCCTCTTCCTGCCCAGACCCCGCCGTGAGGCCATGTACGCGGTGTACGCCTTCTGCCACGAAGTGGACAGCGTGGTGGACGACGCTCCCCCGGGGAGCGACCCACGAGAACAGCTTCGCCGCTGGCGCGTCGAGCTGGAGGCGGCCTATCACGGGAGTCCCACCTACCCGGTGACCATCAGCTTGGCGGAGCACGTGCGCCGTTTGGAGATTCCCCACAAGTATTTTGAGGAGCTCATCGCGGGAGTGGAGATGGACCTTACGACCCAGCGCTATGCTACGTTTGATGACCTGATGCTCTACTGCTACCGGGTCGCCTCGGTGGTCGGGCTGATCTGTCTCAAGGTGTTCGGCACTCGCTCACCCCGCGCCAGCGAGTATGCGATCAACCTGGGCACCGCATTCCAGCTCACCAATATCCTGAGAGACCTGAGGACGGACGCGGATCGGGGACGGATCTATTTGCCTCAGGAGGATCTTGCGCGTTTTGGTTACCGTGAGGAACATTTGATGTCGCAGACGTATTCCCCGAGCTTCGTTGAGCTGATGCGCTTTGAGTGTGGCCGGGTACGCGAATTTTATCACGCCGCACGTGGCGTCGCCGACTCCTTGCCGGCAGCAGACCGTCGAGCGCTGACCATCGCTGAAATCATGCGCGGCGTATACACCCGGATCCTGGGTCGCATCGAGGAGTCCGGCTACCGGGTCTTCGGGCCCCGCGTCAGCCTCGCACCGTCCTACCGACTGGCGATCGCGACCGGGGTGTGGCTGCGATCCCGGCTACAAACGACACGCAGCAAATAGCTGATAGCTGGCAGCAGGGAGTGCTCGCCGCTTTGGAACGCTTCGCTGCTCGCTATCGGCTGTTGGCTATTCGCTGCACTCTAAGATGAAACGCAACGTGCTGGTCATTGGCGGCGGCCCTGCAGGACTCACCGCCGCGCTTCGGTTGAGCGCGGGGGGGTACGCGGTGACACTCCTGGAACAAGGGAGCGAGCTGGGCGGCCGATTGATCAGGGCCGACACAGATGCCCTTCCATCCATTCTTCTCGGGTGCCACACGGCTACCCTTTCTGTGCTGGAGACACTTGGGACGGCTGGCCACGTTCGATTTTCGAGTCGTCCGAATTTTGAGTTTCTCCTCGACGGCGACCGGACGGTTCGCCTGCGCCGCCCATGGACACCGGCTCCCTTCCATACCCTCCTGAGCCTCGTGACGTTCCGAGGACTGTCGTTTCGAGACCGGTGGCGCGCCCTGACATTGCTGGAGCGGACCTGGGAAGGCGATCCGGCCCTGCCTCCTGATCTTGAGCTCCGGACAGCCGACGAGTGGCTGGCGGAAAGCGGCCAGTCGGAGGCGGCGCGAGCCCGCGTCTGGAACCCTCTGGCCCGTTTTCTGCTCGGGGATGACCTGACGGTTGTCTCAGCAGCGTTCCTGGTCACGATGCTCGTACGCTGCTTCCTCTCAGCCCGCCGCAATTCGGGCGTCGCAATTCCCACCCACGGGATGCGCCGCCTGCTTTTGGAACCCGCTCGCACGCAGCTCAATCGGGCGGGCGCCACCATTCGCCTGGAGACGCCGGTGAATCAGATCCGGTTCGATGCCCAGCGCGTCACCGGCGTTCAGCTTCGGATGGGAGGCGCCCTCGTGGCGGACTGGTACGTGGCGGCGCTTCCGCACGGCAGTCTCAGTCGGCTGCTTCCTGAAGGAACGCTGACACATTATTCTTACTTCCAGCAACTGACCACGCTGACCGACTCGCCCGCGCTGACGGTTCACCTCTGGCTGGACCACCCGCCCCTGGCTCCCCGCCTCCTGCTGCAAGCCGGCCGGACATATCACTGGATGGTCAGCCGAGCCGATGCCGAGACCGAAGGCCGACGGACTCTCGTATCACTGGTGGCGACCGGCAGCTCGGATCTGTTGGACAGACCGGATCAGCAACTCCTCGAGTCGGCCCTCAGCGAGGTCAGACACGCATTCCGAACCCTGACCACCGCCAGAACGGTGGACTACCGTATCGTCAGAGAACCGAACGCCTTTCTCTCGATGAAACCGGGGACTTCCACCTTGCGGCCGCTTCAACAGAGCCCATTTCCAAATTTATTCCTGGCCGGAGACTGGACCGACACTGGCCTTCCGGCCACGCTGGAAAGCGCCATCCTCAGCGGACACCTGTGCGCCGCGGCTATCGCCGCCAAGAACCAGTAGCGACATTCGTCATTGGTCATTCGTGAAGAAGGTGCACCATGGGGGGATGGCTGATGGTTAATGGTTGATGAGCTCTGGAGAAGAACCCGCGAACCATGAACCATTCACCATTTGGCCATTAACCATGCTTCCCTGACCAGTGCCCATTGACAAGACCCACCCCTCCGCCTAAGATGCAGCCCGCTCACT
>CAYJUP010000031.1:0-2563 GCA_964373365.1 uncultured Nitrospiraceae bacterium | reverse complement strand
GACCAGTGCCCATTGACAAGACCCACCCCTCCGCCTAAGATGCAGCCCGCTCACTCTGAAAACCTCCTACGATCGAGCTCCGCCAATGACCCTCCAGGAACTGAAAGTCTTTCTTCACAACTGTCAACGCTGTAAGCTGGCCGGTCTTGGACGGACCCAGGTGGTCTTCGGGACCGGCAATCCTCACGCCACCATCATGTTTGTGGGCGAAGCACCTGGCTTTCACGAAGACCGACAGGGGGAACCCTTTGTGGGCGCTGCCGGCAAGCTGCTGACCGAATTGCTTCAGTCAGCCGGCCTGTCACGTTCCGAAGTCTATATTGCCAACGTGATCAAGTGCCGCCCGCCGAATAACCGTGATCCCGAACTGGACGAGGTGGATACCTGTAAACCGTTCCTGTTGCAGCAAATCGAGTTGATCAAGCCCAAGGTGGTGTGCACGCTCGGAAACTTCGCCACCCAGACCTTGCTGGGGAAAAAAGTGGGGATCACCAAGGTGCGCGGCCAGGCGTTTCGACAAGACAATTTTGTCGTCTTCCCGCTGCTTCACCCGGCGGCCTCGCTGCATCAGGGAAATCTGCAAGAGCCTTTGCGCGAAGACTTTCGGAAGCTCAAAGACTTTCTGGATCAGCTCAACCGTGTGGAATCCGCGCCCATCGCGTCCCTCCCCCCAGACGAGCACGCCGAGCGCCCACAGGTTCAAATGGACCTGTTCGGAGCCTGATCGTGCGATCAATATGCCGCCGGCATCGCCAGTTCAACCGGCTCCGCATTCCCTGAAAAACGTCACGGCCTGTTCACCTATTATTTCCTGAAAGGGCTGCAGGGCGAGGCGGATTCGAACAAGGACGGAGCGGTCGATGTCGAGGAGCTGTACGCCTACCTGAAGCCGCACGTGGAGATCGCGGCCAGGCGCATGAATACGGAGCAAACACCGCAGTTACTTCCTGGGACGGACCTGCTCAAGGAGCGGGTTAAACTGCACCTGATCGACTTGACGCGTTGAGCACGGAGGGAAAGAACGAACCACGGGCCGGAGCCGTTCAGGCTTCGGCCTTTTTTTTGTCATCGTCGGATGCCGGCTGCTCCTCCTGGAAAACCGCTTCTTCCGTTTCCGGCTCCTCAAACCACGCGACCAACATCTCGTCCCACCAGGCCTGATCCACCTCCGGGCCGGGATCCACACCCAGGATCGCCACATCGTCCTTGGTGATCGTCGAGCCGACCACCGTCGGATCGAATTTGGCCCGTTCGATGACCTCCGTGGTGGCATATCCCCCCACGATCCACGAATCCGGATCGGCTCGGCGGGACTTATACGCTTTGAGGCCGTGTTTCAGGTAGAGGAAGATCTCGCGCTGCACCTTGTTCTCCACCCCTGTGGGCGGCAGACTGAGGGTCTTTTCGATCTTTTTTCGCCATTCCCGGTGGTTATAGCGAGAGGTGATGATCTGCAGCATACGCTTGCCGGCTTCAGCATCAAGTGCCATGTGGTCTCCCGGATAACCCAGACCATTCCAGATCGACCGTATCGGTCAAACCGTGCAACTCCAACATCTCACGACAAAACCGTTGCTGGGCGGTGGGAACATAGACGAACAGCCCCATGTACTCTCCGCCCATGAATGAAACCGTTGTGAACGGCTCAAGGGTCAGCACGTAGTCAATGCCCATGTCGGTCAACCGCCGCTCGGCCGCTTCAGCATCGGCGAGATTACCGGCAATATAGACGAGACTCAGCGGAGTGTCAGCCAACTCGTCTGCAGTTCGGCGAGCCATTGTCACGACTCGGGGTAGAGGGGTATAGGGGTAGCGGGGTAAGTTTGCGGAACAGTCCTGCTCTCTTCTCCCATTACCCCATACCCCTGCTATCCCGTTACCCCGAGGAGAGGTGCTGCCTGAAAAATGCCAGCGTGCGGCCCCAGGCGTCCTTGGCTTCGGCCGGCTTATACACATCTTTGCGGGTGTCGTTGAAGAACGCGTGGGACGCGCCGGGATAGGTCTTGACCTCGCCCGCTTTATTGTATTTCTTCAGCGCGTTGGCCAGCCGCTGGACGTCCACCTTGGTGATCCAGCCGTCGTCCTCTCCATAGATATACAGCACCGGGCCGGACAGGTTCTTGATCGGCGTGTCGGGGTTCGGCACCTGACCATAAAACGGCGCCGCCGCCTTGATCGCCGGGTTGACACAGGGAAGCATCAGCGCGTAGGACCCGCCCATGCAGAACCCGGTCACCCCGATGCGATTCGCGTCCACCGCCGGCACCGTTTTCAGATACGCGACCGTCGCATTCAAATCCTTGAGTCCATCCTCCTGACGAAGGGCGTTCATCAATTTACCGGCCTCGTTGGGGTCCGCCGTCACCGTGTGCCCGAGGCGGGAGTAGAGATCGGGCGCAATGGCCACGTATCCCTCCCTGGCGTATCGCCGGGAGATGTCCTTGATATGGTCATTGAGCCCCCACCATTCCTGAACGACGATGATGGCTGCGCGAGCTCCCTTGGCCGGAGGCCCTACCAGATGTGCGCGCACCGTGACGCCATCGCTCGGATACTGCACCAT
>CAYJUP010000030.1:0-13092 GCA_964373365.1 uncultured Nitrospiraceae bacterium | reverse complement strand
AGATGCTTCAGGATCGCCTCGGCCACTGTGATATTCTCCCGCTCGTTCCCCCCACTGATGTTGTAGATGCTCCCGGCCTCACCGTGACGCAACACATGCTCGATCGCTCCACAGTGGTCAAACACCGACAGCCAGTCTCGGCGGTAGCGGCCGTCCCCATAAAGCGGAAGCAGTTGATCGTCGAGGGCGTTGGTAATAAACAGCGGGATGAATTTCTCAGGGTACTGGTTGGGGCCGTAGGTGTTGCTTCCCCGAGTGAGGAGGACCGGCCACCGGTACGTGGTCCAGTAGCTCAGAACCAGCAAATCTCCTCCCGCCTTGCTGGCTGAATAGGGACTGCGGGGCGCCAGCGAATCATCCTCCTTTGAGTGCCCCCTCTCTACGCTGCCGTACACTTCATCGGTGCTCACTTGCAGGAAGCGAGTCACTCCCGCCTTCCGAGCTTGTTCTAACAGGACCGCGGTGCCAAGGACATCAGTTCTGGCGAACCCGCCGGGATCCAGGATAGAACGGTCTACATGCGTCTCCGCCGCGCAGTTGATCACCACTTCGGCCTGAGACTCTTTGAATACTTTTTCGACCGTGACGGTATCGCAGATGTCCCCGTGCACGAAGCTGTAGTGAGGATTGCCGGCCACATCGGCAAGATTCTCAAGATTCCCGGAATAGCGGAGCGCGTCCAGGTTCACCACATGGTCCTGTCCATTGGCCAACAATCGACGCACCAGATGCGAGCCGATGAAGCCAGCACCGCCTGTGACGAGGATTCTCATATTTCGGTGTTAAGCCAAGTCTTAAAAGATGGCTATCTTTTTCATAGCTCATGCATCAGAGGTTTTTCCCGCAGCTAAAAGAATCGGCGCATCCGATCTCATTACGGGAGGTCTTACGCGCAATCACATTTGACAGCATAAACTATAAGATTTTCACCAAAAAGCAATTTATCATCCAACAACGCATTCCTTACTATTAACGCTTCTTGTTTCCTTCGGACCCAGCTCCTTCCTCTGGTCTTCACGATTAGTTTGAGAAAGTTATAGAAGACGGAGTGTTTTTTCAAAAGTCGATTCGTTTGTATAGCTTCTATCCTAAATCCGCTTGCGTTGAGGGCGTACCTGATCTCAATGAAACTTATAGGATTAATGTGTTCTGCGGGGTCAACCATATAATCAAAATGTACATGAAAAGCGTAAAGCAGGTACTGCATTCTCGATCTTAACGATGCAATGTTGGGGGTTGTTATAATCAGACTCCCTCCCCCTCGTAGGACTCGGGCAGCTTCCCGGATTAAGTGAAAAGGATTCTCTAGATGTTCAATGCCTTCAATGCAAGTTACAAAATCAAAATACGAGTCTGGATAAGGCCATGTTTTGTTTAAGTCAACTTTGCCGCATAATATGTCGTTTAGCTTAAATCTTTCAGGAGCTATGTCTCCGCACTGTATTTCCATCCCCAATTTCTGGTGAAGCAATTCATAGGCAAAGGCGCCTTGGCCGGCAGGCACGTCTAAGATTCTTTTCCCCTCAATGGGACCGGTCGCTTTGACAATATCAAGAACTTTGTCAAAGATAAGAACGGGTCCAATCTGCCTGGGGGTATCCCCAGTCACACCCATTCGCGTAAAGCCTCCTCCATAGACTGTGAGAAACCTTCTTAGACAAAGGAACGTTGATTTTCTGATCCACGCAGTTTGAGAAAGTAATCTGATTATCCTTCTCTCACCCTTAAACTTAGAGTTTGTTTGCTCCTGTTTGGGCCACGAGCTGATTCGCCAGGAGCAAGGAATCAATGGTGCCGGCGTCGGTCCACCATCCGTCCAGGACCTCCCAGGTGAGTTGTCCCGCCTCGATGTACGCGTTGTTCACGTCTGTGATCTCCAGCTCTCCTCGACCAGACGGCTTCAAGGTCTTGATGATGCTAAACACACGAGCATCGTAGAAGTAAATCCCGGTCACGGCATACGGGGAGCGTGGCTGCTTCGGTTTCTCCTGAATCTTGACCACCCGGTTTCCGTCTAAGACAGGCACGCCGAATCGCTCTGGGTTCTTTACTTCCTTCAGCAGGATCTTGGCACCGGTCTTTTGGTCCCTGAACGCCTGAGCGGCGCGCACGATATTGCGCTCGACGATGTTGTCGCCCAGCACGACACAGATCGGCTCATCCTCAGCAAAATACTCGGCTAGCCGGAGTGCATCGGCGATGCCTCCCTCCCCTTCCTGGTAGGTATAGTCTAGGTGCTGGAGCCCAAACTCATTCCCGTTACCCAGCAGCTTGAGAAAATCCCCCGCGTTGTTCCCTCCCGTCACCAACATGATCTCACGAATGCCGGCGTTGACCAGCGTCTGGATGGGATAGTAGATCATGGGTCGGTCGTACACCGGGAGGAGGTGCTTATTCGTCACCTTTGTCAGCGGATGCAGGCGAGTCCCCAGCCCACCTGCCAGCACGACGCCTTTCATCTTGCCTCCCGAGTGTTGGGTTCGAGGTTCGATGTTCAAGGTTTTAGGTTACTGAATCGAGGTCCTATGTTCTAGGTTCGAGGTTTGTGAACTTCGAACGTCGAACGTCGAACCCCTCCTCAACCTTACCTTGCTAGGACCGTCCGAAAATATTCGATTGTCGTTTTCAATCCGTCTTCCAACTCGATCTTCGGTTCCCAGCCGAGCAGCGCTTTTGCCCTTCGAATATCAGGCCGACGCACCTTGGGATCATCAACCGGAAGCGGCTCATGTTGAATGTGGCTGTTCGATCCGGTCAGCTTCAGTACAAGCCTGGCAATCTCCATAACGGCCAGCTCTCGGGGATTCCCGAGATTCACCGGATCATGCACGCTGTCGGCTTCCGACTTGGCGCGTGGTGAAAGGAATCCGGACCGATTGGTGCGCTCGGCCACGCTCCTATCCGAGTCGACCATCAGCAAGGCCGCGATGCCGCGGACCAGATCATCTACGTAACAGAAGCTCCGAGTCTGCGATCCATCGCCAAAGACCGTGAGCGGCTTGCCTTGGAGGGCCTGGACGATAAAATTCGAGACCACGCGCCCGTCGTTTGGCCGCATGAGGGGGCCGAACGTATTAAAGATCCGCGCAATTCGCGTGTCCAGACCATGGTACCGATGGTAGGCCATCGTCATCGCCTCGGCGAACCGCTTGGCCTCGTCATAGACTCCGCGCGGACTGATCGGGTTCACGTTACCCCAGTACGACTCGGGCTGAGGGTTCACCAGTGGATCGCCATAGACCTCAGAGGTGCTGGCCAACAGGAATCGGGCACTCTTGGCCTTAGCCAGGCCCAGCGCCTTATGCGTACCCAGCGCGCCCACCTTAAGAGTGGCGATGGGAAGTTCAAGGTAATCCTGTGGGCTAGCAGGTGACGCAAAATGCATCACGGCGTCAAGCGGCCCATCCACGTGGAGATAATCGCAGACGTTATATTTGACGAAGCTGAACAGCTCGTGGCCCATCAGGTGAGTGATGTTGCCAGGACGGCCGGTGATGAAATTGTCTACGCAGATCACCTGGTGCCCTTGGCTAATGAGAAGGTCACACAGATGGCTGCCAAGAAACCCTGCTCCGCCGGTGATCAGAATTCTCATCAGTGTTCGACGTTCAAAAGTTCGAGGTTCGACGTTAAGGAAAGTTCGAGGTTCCAAGTTCGAAGTTAAGGACCTTCGAACATCAAACTTCGAACCCTTTCCTTATCCTTGGCCTACTTTTTTGTACACCGCAATCGTCTCCCGAGCAGTCCGATCCCAAGAAAACTGCGCCGCCTGAGTCAGCCCTCGCTCGCGGAGGTCTTGGCGCAGATGCGTATCAGTCAGGACCCGTTCCATCATACGCGCAAGCCCGTCCACATCCAACGGATCCACCAGAATTGCGGCGTCTCCGGCCACTTCCGGCAGGGACGAAACGTTCGAACAGATGATCGGACAGCCGCAGGCCATTGCCTCCAGCACAGGCAGGCCGAATCCCTCATAGCGAGACGGGAACACGAAGAGCGTTGCCTGCTGGTAGAGTTCGACGAGTCGTTCGTCATTCACCACACCGGTGAAGATCGTTTGCTTCTCAATATCAGCATGAGCCACTAACTGCCGAAGAGCCTCCCGACGCCTGAAGTCGCCCGTTAACACAAGGTCATGAGACTCCCGAACCGATCGTGGCAGCCGGGCAAAGGACTGAACCAAGGTTTCGACATTCTTGGTCGGATCACCACCGGCCACACAGAGGACGTAGGGCCGGGATGAGTGCGCTGTCTGATCAGTCGGCATCGGGCGGAAACGGTCCAGCTCAACACCCGGATACACAACCGTCACACGGTCCTGAGAGAGATTCAGTCGGTCGATGATATCCCTCCGCGAGCAGTCCGAGTCGGTCAGCACGTGGTCAATCTTCGCCCATTTATCGCCCACCAGCAGCCGTTCCACCAGGCTGTTGACGTTACGGCGGCTCGCCAGTTCGCAAAAGAGCAGCGGCTTGACGTCATGGATCGTCACCACGAGCTTTCCCCGCTTCCACGCGACGCAGGAATCGTACGGGAGATGCAAGAGGTCATAGGACCCCGCCACTAGCGGCGCGACCTGCTCCCAGAAGCGACGTTTGAACAGGGGGAAGCGGATCACGCGGTACCGCATGTTCGGCCGCTCGGGAAATCGACAGGAGCCATCCGGCATGAGGATCTCATACTCGTTCTTGCCATCAACACGCCCAAGAGCCTCGATGAGACCACGGCTGTAACGTCCGAGGCCGACGTTGACGTCCCTCAGATGCCAGGCCGCGATCACGATCTTCATCCCATCACTCCAACCTGGGCACCCATATAGCCGAGCGGCCGGGGTTCGTCAATCGATTTCCGGGCTTCCGAAACGGTTGGCTGTTTTGACCGCACCCACAATCAGATGCTCTCCGAACAGGACCGCGTCCGACAGCAGCGCCTGCCTCACGCCTGCCACGCTGGGATGGGTGGCAGCCGATTTCCGGCCACGGGTGAGCATCAGGAGGAGGAGGAGTCGGTACAACAGGGACGATCGCCTGACCAGCCGGTTGGTGGTCACCAGATCCACCCGGAAGCCCCATCGCCTGAGCGTGTATCGGAGCTCCAGAAACCCGATGGGGTTGATGTGCGCGATCGGCCGCTCGGCGCCGGCGGCGGCATCCACCTCGATCATGTAATGAAACTGGTTGGGATAGCCTCTCAGCAGGTAACTGAGCCGGGAGCGAATGGACAGCACGTTGGGTGTGGTGAGGTACAACCGCCCGCCCATCCGGAGGATCCGGTTGGCCTCCCGCGCCAGCAGGTGCGGGTTCTCGATATGCTCAATGCCCTCGATACAGGCCACCGCGTCGAACTGGTCGTCCTCGAACGGCAACCGGCCGTTAAGGTCGGCACGCAGGCAGGATCCGCCCGCGGCGACGAAGGCCTCCGGGAACAGGTCGGCCGCCACCACATCCAGGCCTCGGTCCCTCAGGATCTGGGTGAGCTCCCCGGACCCGGAGGGCAGATCCAGCACGCGTCGGCACCCAGCCTGCAGGATCAGGCCGGCGATCTGGGCCCGCATCTGAGGCATGTCCTCCGGCCGCTGGTGCAAGGGGTGAATCGAATCAAAGTGCATCCGAGTCTCCTGGCGGGAGCCTTCGATGTCCGGCGCGTCGCGTGCCCCGGCCATGGTGTCTCATCCGGCCGGCCCGGAGCCGGACCCCGTTGTCGATCAGGTTATGGATTCTGTTAAAATGTTGCCCGGACCATTCAAGAAGGATAGTTTTTCGATGCCGACCGTCAGTGCGATCATCCCGGCTTATAACGGCGCCGCTCGCTATCTGGAACAGGCCATAAGGAGCGTCCTGTCCCAGACCTTCAGCGACTTCGAGCTCCTCGTGGTGGACGACGCCTCCACCGACGACACCGGCCGGCTGGTCCTGCGCATTCAACAGGCCCGCTACATCCGGCGGGCCGAGAACGGCGGGCAGGCTGCAGCCCGCAATGACGGCGCCCGGCTGGCGAATGGAGAGTTCCTGGCTTTCCTGGATCAGGACGACCTGTGGGAATCCACCTTCCTTGAAGAAACCCTGGCCATCCTCCGGGCGAACCCCGACGCCGCCGTGGTCCACAGCGACGGGTATCAGGTCAATGAACAAAACGAGATCCTCTATTACGACCATGCGATGATGGACCTGCTCAGCATCACCCAGATCCTGCGCGGCGGCCACGACGTGGCCACATCAGGGTCGCTGTTCCGGAAAGCATGCTTCGACGCGGTGGGCGGCTATGACGAACGGCTCACGATCTGGGAGGATATCGATCTTGCCACTCGCCTGTACCGAAAGTACCCGCTCATTCATCATCCCAAGCCGCTTTATCGGCACCGGCTGTACGCCCGCAACGTCTCCCGGGACATCCCCTCCGAACGGACCCTTGAAGCCCGGAGGTATTTCCTCGAGAAACACGGTCCTTGCTGCCGCCCCGGCACACCGGAAGCGAAGGGTCTCGCCCGAGATTGGGCCCACTACTACGGGGACCTCGGGAAGTTCTACGCTCGCGAGGGCCGCACCGCTGATGCGCGAAAGGCCTTCTGGCTCTCGGTTCGTCACCACCCGCTCAACCACAAAAACCTGCTCCGGCTGCTGCGTTCGTATCTCGTGCGCAGGACGCCGACTGCAGCGGCGCCTTCACAGCATACACCGTGATCGCTGTTCCGCAAGCTCGGTGGCAGGCTTGCAGGCAGGAGTACCTCACAGTCTTTCCATTCCGGCTGGCCGGAACGACTGCCGGGATCTGCCCGGTCTAGAATCCTGGGCTTTGTCCCTTGGGGACCCAATAGTCTCGGGCTAGCCTTTTCACGAAACTCCGTTTCATCCTTGCAAAAAAGGTATTTCGAGGCCATTGCCGGTGCCCGATTACCGTGTGGCGCCGCCGTCCAATTTGAACCAAAGTGTAGCCCCGGGCTTCGATCTTTCGGGAGAAACCGATCTCAGCTGCGATGACCTCCTCCTTCGTTCGGCCGAGATTGTAGCCGTCCACTTCTTCGAGAATAGAGCGAGAGGTAAAGTGGACCACCGAGGTGATGTGTAGGCCTGTTGGCCCTTCAGGGACACTCCATTGAGCCAACATTTGCCGGATGAAAGATGCCCAGGCTGCTCGCTTGACAGGCTCCCTGTCTTTTCGGTCCATTCTTTGTGAGTTGGTTAATACCGCCCATGGCCAGCCCCAACCTTTCTGCAAAGTTTCGCCGACCAAGCCACAGTTAGGAGTTGACTCAAAGCAGCGAACAAAGTGCTGCAACCAGTTGTCTCTTAGCACCACGCAGTCATCCTGGAGAAAGAGGACGTAGTCGTACCCCGGGAGTCGTCGCCAGGCATGATCCCAAGCTCCGAGATTGTACCCTGTGTTTTCGCGAATGAAGATTTCCGTGAACAAAGGCGCCAGTTCGGGTGGTGGAGCATAATCAAAACCGTTCGCTGACAAAACCAGGGCATAGTCTGTTCCAGCAGGATGGCGGTTGAGGGATTCGCACAGGTCAAACAGGTAGCTTGAGGGGTTACCTGACCAGGTTGAAACGACGACCGCCACGGGCATACTGTTCGAACACTGAAACGAGGGAACTGCCACCATGCCTTCATCCAAACTGCAAATTGGAGGGATCAGATACCGTGTCTTTTTTGGCTAACAACCTTGCCTGCCGTCTTCCCGTGGTACTGATGCTATAGCTCATCTTGGTCGCCAGACTCACTTCAATGACCTGCCCACGTAAAACCTGGCAAGCCGGGACAAGCACCGCCACGCCGTCTTCAGACTTCTGGCTTCGCCTAGGCTGAGGGCCAATCCTTGCCGCAGATGGGCCAGCCCTTCTTGGTGCTGGCCCTTCTGCATGAGGTGTTTGCCAACATCGGAAAGGTAGGAGGCTTGTTCGGTCATCAGATAGCGTCGCTTGACCGGATCATGCCCGAACTGGTTTAACAGCTTGGAAATCAGAAGCGGCCGATGCCTTAACGCGACCGCAGCAGGTTCGACTTCACGAATTCGGTGAAAAGTCAAAGGCTCAGCTATATTGGCAATCTCGCAATGTGCCGCAATCCTGGCCCATAGCTCCTGATCATCCAGGCCTGCGGAATCGAAGTCCTCGTCAAACCTACCAACTGCCTGGAGAACCGACCGACGAATCATCGCCGCCGAAGGGGTGGGCTCGTATCTTCGCACGAATAATCGCGCAAAAGCCTGCGAGGGCTTGTAGGCGGATTCCACCGACCCAACCGGCCGTCCCGCAGAATCGATCAGGGCCACATCCGTGATCACCATACCAACTTCAGGGCGTCGCTCCAGCAGCGTGACCTGCTTCACGAGCTTGGTGGGATGCCAGAGGTCATCGTGATCTAGGAGCGCGATGTACATCCCCTTTGACTCGGCGATGCCGCGATTCCGAGCCCGAGCTACGCCGGCATTCTCCTGTCGGACATAGCGAAAGCCGCCACCAAGCCCACGCACAATTTCTGCCGATCCATCGGTGGACCCATCATCT
Source organism: uncultured Nitrospiraceae bacterium (assembly GCA_964373365.1). Classification (GTDB taxonomy): domain Bacteria; phylum Nitrospirota; class Nitrospiria; order Nitrospirales; family Nitrospiraceae; genus CAYJUP01. The sequence goes on along the minus strand of CAYJUP010000030.1, from coordinate 4,583 downwards.
ATCACGATGATCTCGTAGTCCTTCCACCTCTGAGCGCGCACGCTCTCAATGGTCTCTCGGATGACGTCTCGTGCATTGTAGAGGGGGATGATGACGCTGACTTTCACAGGCTTTTCTGCCCTAGTGGATGCAGCTCCAGTAGCTCAGAGCCAATTGGTTCATGGCTTGACAGCTTCCAAGATAACAGTCATCTCTTCGCAAACGTTCCAGAGATAGCGGCGACAGCGCTTCTGGAAGTAGGCTGGGAGAAACTTGAACGGCTTTCGCATGTTGTAGTTGATCGAGACCAACCGAAAATTTATCTTGAGCCCGTAGTAGTTCGGAGATTGAAAATACCCGAAGCTCTCCTCGGTCATGAACCGAACGTGGGTCGGGTCAACAAACGCCTTTCGGGACGCATAGTACGGCGTCTTTACATAGACCTTCGCGCCCGGCGCACAGACACGGTACAGCTCCTCCATAAAGGTGATCAGGTCGCGCATGTGCTCAATTGAATGAATCGAGTAGGCCGCTGTCACGCTGCTGTCCCGAAAGGGTAACCCATGCTCGAAGTCGCAGACCACATCCACCCCGGGCACCCGTCGCCGGTCGATGCCGAGGGTTCCCGTTTGCTTATGGGCACCGCACCCGATGTCGAGTATTAGGCCCATGGGGTCATCGCGCGCAGGAAGCGGGTGTACCCACGCAGGCGCCACGGCGCTTTTCCAATCGCCTGCCAATAATAGCGGCGCGCCTCGGCTCGCCGCCCCGAGCGATCGGCGAAGCCCCCCCGAGCGAGAAAATAATTTGCCCACTCGCGGTCCAGGGCAGTGTGCTGCGCGGCCGTCAACGGCTGCATGCGTTCCAAGCCTTCGAGGAAACGCTCTCGGCTGGATAGGATGATCTGCTGGTAGCTGGCTTCGTCGAAGACGGTCACGCGCACGTCTCGGCGGCTGAGGAGCTTTCGCACCAAGACCCGGTCCACGCAATCAAACTGTGTCACGGTGTAGAGTCGAATGGTCAGATCCGAATCCTCCGACCCGTAGAGTTCCGGGTTCAACGCGCCGACTTTCTCCAACATGGTCCGACGGATCAGCAGTGTGGAGGGCAGTGCCGCGTGCCTACCCACAAAGGCACGTACCAGTGGCTCCTCACTGTGCCGAGCCCTCACACGTTCCAACACAGTCCCATGCTGATCCACGACCTCGTAGTCCGTATGAACGACTCCCACAGCCGGGCGGGCTCGCATGATCGCAAGCTGAGCCTCGAGTTTCTCCGGCAGCCACACATCGTCGCAGTCCAACAGTGCCACAAACTCCCCCCGCGCGGCCGCAATTCCTCGGTTCCGCGAGCGAGCCGGTCCCCCATGATCCTGCTGAAACCAGGTGATCCCCATGGTCTGCTGCAGATCGGCCAGGACTGCCTGCGTGCCATCCGTTGAACCGTCGTCCACGACGATGATCTCTACGTCCTTCACGGTCTGAGCCCGTACGCTCGTAACCGCCTTCGCCACGAACGGCGCGCCATTGAAGACCGGAATCACGACACTGACTATCGCCATGGGTCCTTAAATAGGCTGCAGCCCAAGCTTCGTCTGCCAGGCTTTCACGTAGCCCCAATTGATTCGCAACTCCGGCCGCTGCTTGATCTTCTCAAGATCGGCTAAATCTTGGAGACGACCGGCCATGGCCTTAAGTATGACTAAGTCCTCAAGAGTGATGATTGGGAGCGCCAACCCCAGAAAATCCACTATGCGTTTCCGAGCCAGCGCCTGCCTGAGAAAGTCGGACTGCGCGAGCAGAAGGTCTATGATGACCTCTCTCTCATCCCTAATCCCCACGATCCTCCAAACCGAAATTCCTTTGAAAGCCATGGGAACAGGATGCGGAACAAGGGAATCAAACACGGAGGGGAACAGACCAACGACCTTAGCAGGTGAAGGATTGTCGAGAAGCAGCAGCAGATCCACATCCGTCGTGGCGCGGGGCTCTACCAGCGCACTATATGCCAATCCACCCGCCAACGCATAGTCTGCGCTTTTCTCATTTAGGCTTCGAATCACATCGGAGAGCACCTCGATTAAGAATGGCTCTGACGCCACATGCGCTCCTTGGCTTGCCGAACCTCACTCATGGCCTTCCGAAATGCTTCTTGATCTGAATGCTCTTGTCTCAGCACAGCATATCGCAGCCGTAAGCAAAGGTCGGTTAACTCAGCACACCGACGAAGATTCTCGGTAATCCGGCGAGCTTCTTCTGCATCACTCATTTGATTCCTGCCCTTCATCGTCCTTTTTCCTTACCGTTCTCTGTTCGAGATTCCGCGCTACTCGTTCGAGGTTCAACGTTCAAAGTTTGAAGTTGTTTGCGAACATCGAACTTCGACCCCCCCCTCAGCCTAAACCCTGACCTAACACTTCTCTGCCAGACACCTCTGGGCCGCCGCGAACACCTCGTCGACCGAAATCTGGTTCATGCAGCTCTCCTCACCCCGCTTGCAGGTGGGATGGAAACACTGACGGCAGTCAAGTCCCTTGTAGAGAACCTCGGCTCTCCCTCCACGCGGCCCCCAGACCGCCTGGTCCGAGGGCCCAAAGAGCGCCACCACGGGCGTGCCCACCGCTGCCGCCATGTGCATGGGGCCGTTGTCATTGCCGATGAACAAAGTGCAGTGCTTAAGGAGAGCTGCGAGCTGGAGGAGCGTCGTGCGCCCGGCTAGCACGGTCGGGGCCGAGCGGGCGCGCCTCCGAATCACTTCTGCCACGTCCCGGTCGCGGGCGTCACCGCCCACAAGCACCCGGCAGCCACACGCATCGGCGAGCCGGTCCGCCAGTTCAGCAAACCGCTCCGCGCGCCACGCCTTGAACCAATACCTGGCGCCCGGGTGCAGGAGCACCAGCGGCTGAGTGGCACCGGCGGACGCCTCTCCCAAAACCATCCGAGTGGGAGGGGACCCCGCAGATATCACTCCCACACCTAGCTCCTCCAACAGTTTGGCTGCTTCCTTGTCGTCCTCTGAAGAAGTGCGCAACACCAACGGGCTGGCCTTGGGCTCCATCCCCAGCGCCCGCACCGCCTCGAGGTCCCGCTCCACCCGGTGCGTCAGAGCGTTGGCCCGTACCACAGAGGTGTACAAGAGCCCGCGCCAGCGGCGTTCCTCATTAAACCCGATCCGGACAGGCGCACCGCTCAGCCTCGCCAGGATAGCTGATCGATCGCCATCGGTCAGATCGAGCACGCAGTCGAAGCCGCGCCGGCGAAGCTCGCCCAGCAATTGGAGCTGCGCGGCGGGAGTCCCACGATCCACCGTCAGCACCTCGTTCACATCCGGGTTCCATTTCAGGATATCTTCGGTCCCGCGGTTCACCAGCATCGTCAGGCGCGTGTCGGGAAACCGGTCCCGCAGGGCGTGCAGCACCGGCGTCGCCAGGAGCACATCTCCGATATACCGGAGCTTGATGACGAGGATGTTCTTCATCGCTAACTCAGTAATTGAGTAAGTAAGTAAATGAGTAATTGCCTGGCGCCATCGTTAGTTACTCAGTTACTCATTTACCCTTGCGCTTTTGCGCATAGTTCCCGGTACACCGCCATCGTCTGGTGCGCCGCCCGCTCCCACGTGAACTGCTTGACCCGCTCGAACCCTTTCGCCATTAGGATATCGCGGAGCGCCGAGTCCTCAAGCACCCGGATCATCGCATCGGCCAGTTCCTCCGCGTCTTCCGGGTTCACCAACACCGCCGCATCGCCCGCCACTTCCGGCAGCGCCGTTCTGTTGGACGTAATCACTGGTGCGCCGCAGGCCATCGCCTCCAGTACCGGCATGCCGAAGCCTTCATAGACCGACGGGAACACGAACAGGTCAGCGTGAGAGTACAGGACTCGGAGATCGACCACCGACAGCCTGCCCGCACAGACCGCCCGACCATCCAGACCATACGCTCGGATCGTGTCCATGAAGTTGCCGAACCGGTGGACAGAGTCGCCAACCAGAACGAGGCTATATGCCTTCAACTGAACCAACCGGCGAGCATAGGCCTTGAGCAGGGTTTGATGGTTCTTCCGAGGATCGGCCCCGCCCACAAAGAGGATGAAGCGGTCGGTCGTCAGCCCCAAACGACACCGCAACTGCGTCATGGCGGTTTTGTCCAAATCCGGCCGGAAGCCACCCGAGACCCCGCAAGGAATCACGATGATGTGCTCGCGCGGGAGCCCGTACAGCGATTCGATGTCGCGCGCGGAAGACTCGGAGATCGTGATCACCTTGCGCGCTCGCCTAGCCGTTCGCCTCGTCCGGTAGAACGAGGCCCGCTGGCCGAACAGCTTGGCGGAGTATTCCGGATGGCGGTCGAGCCAGAGATCATAGATCGTGACGAGGCCTCCGTGTTGCCCGACCGTCCGCATCTTGAAGTTGGTCCCATGGTAGAGATCCAGCCGATCCAGAGCGCCATGCCAACGCATCATGAGTCGCCCCGCTTCGACCCAACGCAGACGAGAATCAGTCTCCCACTCTTTCAGAACACCGGTCCGAAGCGAGCCAGGTTTGACATAGCCCACGAACTCGACGTCCTCCTTCAAATCAAGGAGCGCTCGCAGCAGACAGTA
>CAYJUP010000029.1:0-13833 GCA_964373365.1 uncultured Nitrospiraceae bacterium | reverse complement strand
CCCATAGGGGGAGCAACCTATGCAGGGTTCTGGGGTGTGTTGGCGAGGGAGGGGGTTCAAATCCCTTGCCCCCCACCATCCGACTCGCGGGGCAACGCTCGACAGAGCGTTGCCCACGCTCGCCCGTCCCGAGCGAAGTCGAGGGGCTCATGGCGAAAACCCCCTAGAAGTTCCTCAATCCGCCCTACGCTCATTCAAAATCAATTGCTTGTACAAATCTGCATGGGGCGGGTATAAATTACCTGAACATATGCCTCTAGCGGATAATGGCAATCGCAGCTCTGTTCTGGTAGCCTGAGCCTCCGAACGATCTGGGCAGCGGAATGGAACGAAGAACAAAAATAGTTCTGAATGGTCAGCCCTTTGATGCCACAGTCATTCCTGTTAGGAATTCTCAGGAGCACTGGAATGAATATCTCCTCGCCGATGAGGCGGTAGTGAGGATCAAACTGGTTGTAACAGAGATTTATCGGATTGACGGGATGTTTGACCCTGAAGGAAATCCTGTCTATCACATCAAGTCCGGCAATGTGGCATCGGTAATTGCACCGGAGGAGCTCAAGCGGCTTCCCAAAAGCGGTGAAAAATCATGACTACTGGAACTTCACGTTTCATAATAGGATCGAATACGTTGACGATCGGTAGGTCTTCACCTGAAGAACCAGATGTTGCAACGGAGGGCAACAGAACAACAACAGCGTTCCAACCATTTGGAACGTACATTGCCTTTATAACTTCTTTTCATCCGGAGCCGTACAATCTTCAAAGGAATCTTCCAGTGGTGATTAGTCCCGCTGAGAGTGGATATATTGCTAGCCTCTATGACGCCAATATCCATGCATCAGGTGATAATGCTCATGAGGCATTTGAAAATCTAAAAAGCCTAATCCTCGACGTCTTTGACCTTCTATCCCGCAGCGATCCATCAACTCTTGGGCCCGAACCCGCTCGCCAACTCGCTTTCCTAAGAGTATTCATCCAGCGAGCCTAATGTTCACACAGAGGGACGCCGTCGCTATAGCTCAAAAGCTCGGCGCCGAAATTGTTCGCGGCCGTGGACATGATCTCGCAATTTTCCGTTATGGGGGCGGTGGATTGGTCAATTTGGTATCCGACGGGCATCTAAAGAGGTCGGACACGATTACATCCCGATGCAGCTGCACCTTGCCCAGGGCGAATGCAAACAATTCAGGGCGTGCGAAATGACCTTTGCGCAGCTGGTTGATCTCTTAATGCGGAAGGGAATTATTCCTCAGCAGTAGTTACGCATGTTATTGCTTTTCGTCTTCGCCTATCCTTTCTCTTTATATTCTTCCCATCGCAAAAGGTAACGATTTTTCTCTTGCCCTCCACCATCATCAAACCGAGAGAGATTTGAACTACCCTCCGTTGCCGGCTCGGCCCTGAAGCCTGCCTCGCCGACTCCCGCTGAGGGGGCCAGCCCCCTCGTGCGAAGACCCGGCCGCCTCACCGGTTCGGCGGCGCGCACAGACGTGGCGCTCGTTCTTCCTCGCGCCGTGCGCCCCATGAAGGGGGCACGCCCCCTTCATAACCCTGCGCTAGGGAATGCGAAGGGCTACTGCAGTTTGGACCGCACCAGATCGCTGATCTGTTTGCCGTCCACCGGCTGCCCGGCCAAGCGGGCCATCACGGCCTTCATGACGTTGCCCATGTCCTTGAGTGTGGCGGCGCCGGTCTCCCGGATCACTGCTTCGACGACCTGCGTGAGTTCTTCCGGCGACAGGGCCTTCGGCAGGTAGCCCTCGATGATGGCGATCTCTTTCAGTTCCTTCCCGGCCAGGTCGTCCCGCTTGGCCTTCTGATACTCCTCGACCGCTTCCTTGCGTTGCTTGATCAGCGTGGTCATGACCCGGCTCATCTCGGCATCGTCCAGGCTCTTCTTTAACTCCAGTTCCTTGTTCAACACGGCGGCCTTGATCATGCGGATGACGTCCATGCGGAGCTGGTCCTTAGCCCTCATTGCCTGTTTCAGGTCCTCGGACAGCCGGTCATGCAGCGACATGCGCCTCCTCTCTCACATTCGTGCGATCTGGAAATGATTTTAGGCAAGAATAGTCTCTGGGACAGGTTGAGTCAAGGCTGCGGCTGAGACGATGGTTGGAGCACGCGAAGCCATTCCTCCAGCGTCAGCACCCCTTTTTTGATCAGTGCCTGGACGAGCGTGGTGAGGGACTCTGAGGAAGGGGACGAGGGTGGTGGACGGCGTTGGCCGAGAACCCGAAAGGAGGGGGTGAACAAGATGGTGTAATAGGGGTTGCGAAGCCGCACGCTGGCGGGTTCGCTCTGTCCAAAAGGGGGCAGCTCGGGTCGAGAGCCGGGCGGGACCAGATAGTAGGGTTTGCCGGCGGGCGTCTGTCCGTCATAGCCGACGACCTCGATCCGGTCCGTCGCGTCCTTGCCGGCCAGGTCCGTGATCTGGTCCACGACGATGACCAGCGAGTCGGCCACCAGCGGCTCCGAACCCTGGTTCTTGACCGTCACGTCGTATTGGAACTCATTCGCGAAGTTGTCGCGACCCTTGAGCGTGACGACGGCGATGGCGCCGCCCGTGAGGTCCGTAAGCTGGTCCACCGGCACCGCGGCAGGCAGGTTGGCCGCGCCCGCGCTGGCAGCGAAAACGGCTGCGATGGCCAGGACAGCAGTACGTCTGCTCATGGCTGGGCTTCCAGCGAATTCAGAGTATAACAGGCGAGATTCCTAGAAAACCCCGCCGCTCTCCTTCGTCAACGGGAGTGTCGTCTCGAGGCTGGTGGTCGCGTCCAGGAGCTTCACCGAAGTTGCGTCAATCCCTTTGACCTGGATGCGTCCCTCCACCGTCTCGCCCGTCCGGACGATGTACAGTTCATTTCCTTTCCCGAGAAACGCCCGGGGCTCGCCGCCCTGGCTGAGATACCCGAGAAAGCGATATTTCGCCATAAGCTGACGCGACTGTTGAGCGGCCAGTTCCTTTTGTTGGCGAGCTTGTTGGGCCGCCAGTTCTTGTTGCCGGAGAACCTGTTCTTGTTGTCGGAGAGCCTGCTGCGCCGCCAACTCCTCTGGAGAGGGCAGGGGAGGTCCTTGAACGGGACCCGGACGTGCGACCGTCACCGAAGCCGCAGGTTTCTTGACTGACCGCGCGTTCGAGTCCCTGTCCGTCGCGCGAGTCAGCCGCGCGAAGATGTTTTTCGGTTCTCGGAATGCCACCTGGCTCGCCCTGGCCTGCGGTCGGATCAAGGTCGGAAGGCCGCCGGCTCCTCGCGCCGCCTCCCGAGCGAGCGTTTGCCCTGAGATATAGGTGAGCGGGATCCGTTGTGGCTCCGGCTGGTTGATCACCCGGAGGGCGAACAGTGCCAGCCACACGAGAACTAACCCGCCTAAAAGACTCCACTTGATGTAATCGGTCATGTCCCACCTGTGGGCGGTGAATCGGGCCGGAGAAACGTGACCACCCGGATGTTGAAGATGACCGGCACGGAAGCGGTTTTAGAACCTCCCGCAGAGCGGCTGGCATCGAGACTTTCGATAAAGAGATAGGGGCCGGTCGTCTCCAGACGGTGGATGAAGCGGCGGATCGCCTCGTACTCGCCGGCTGCTCGGAAGGTCATCGAGGCTTTCAGCGCCAGCCCTTCTTCCACCTTCTGGAGGGTGTAAGTCATGCCGGGGATAGCGACGCGGTCCTGCTGGGCCAGCTCGGAAACCGCGAGAATCAGCGTGGTGAACTCCTTGCGGACCGGAAGCTCCTGCCACACCTCCGTCAATTCTTCTTCGGTCTTCCGCATCGTCTGCTGACGGATCTGCGCGTGTCGAGCGCCTTCGTACGCGGCCTCCGCCTTCATCAGACGCTCCTGCGCCGGCGCCCGAACCAGCATGAACGAGGCGATCGCCCCGGATATCACGACCATCGTCAGCATGGCGAGCGGCCGCAGCGCGCGACTGGCTCGAAGGGCGACCGGCGACATGGCGGGATGCGGGATCAACATGCGTCAAGTCCTTCCGGGCTAGCCAGGTGGTCGATAGGTCACGGTCATCGTGAACTCAACGGTTCTGGTCCCTTCATGGCCCAGAGTCTGTGACCCATCTCGGGCAGCCGGCTCTTGAATGCGGTGTTGAGACAGGACCACGTTCCGGAATGCAGCATGGTTTTCCAACCCATTCACCAGAGTGGTCAGATCCTTCAGCGTCAGGGCTGATCCGTTCAGGGTAATGACGGCGTCTTTGAAGTTGAGCGCCACCGAGCTGATCGAGATGCGTGGCGGGACCGCGTTTTCAAGATCGCTCAAGAACCGCGTCCATGAGAAGGTCCGCTGTTCGATCAGCTGATTCGTAAACACCACTTTCTGGCCCAGCGCCTTGGCACGCTCCTCGGACAGATTGATCCCGGCCAACGTCGCGTGTTTCGCGAATTGTCGATTCATGTCCTGGACCCGCTCCGCCGCGCGCTCGTACTGTCCGGCTTGCTCCGCAATCATCCGGCTGTCCCACCCGAACCAAGCGGCCACGGTCACTGACGCTGCAATGACGAGAGTCAGCACCCATTGCACCACGCGCACCAGGCTGAAGCCGATCGCGGTCAGGGGCACATGCAGGCGAGGAAGGTATGCGGGAGGAGTAGTGGGCTCCTGTTTCCCGCCCCCCGCCGGCCACAGTTTTCTCATGGCGGCGTCAACCCTCCAGCACGCCGGCCAGGGCCGGAAGTCCGGACAGTGAACATGGGTCGGGGAGAGTGAGGCTTTGACCGTTCCGCGAGACCGGGAAGTCATCCCACTCCATCGGCATGACCGTGATGCGCATCAACTCGGCGGTGCTGGGATTAAGCACCTCACACGAGGGTGGGGCCCCGATGACAAACAAGGGACGTAACGCACCGGGAAGTCCGTCCTGGGCGAGCGGATAACTATCGCCATAGAACTGGAGTGTGGCGAGCACTTCGTCGGCCAGCGTCGATGGGTCGCTGCTGTGTCCATTGTGCAGCAGCTTGGTCCGGAGGAAGATCGGGCATCCGTCCCGAAGCGCGAAGAACGAGAAACTTCCTTCCGCAATATGGAGAAAGAAAAATTCATTGGCGCCGGCTGCTAGTGCCGCCTGCATGGCGGGGCGACAGAGGTCGAAGAGCCGCAGGCTGGGTAATCCGACCGACACCGGCAACAGCCCGGCTTCCTCGCAGGCCTGCTCGTACTGTCCGATAATGTTGTTCCGTACCACGACCGCGAGCACGCGAGGGGGAGTTGTTCGGAAGACCTGGTAGCTGAGTCGCAGGTCGGCGGCAGGCACGTTGAAGTCTTTCTGAAACCGCCAGCGCAGGAGCGTCTCGCGCTCGGCGGTCTTCGAGGGCAACGCCTCGAAGTCGAACAGGGCGATCCGCGTGCACAGATCAGGCAGGGTGAGCGCCACCGAGACGGGCCGCCGGCCTCCCAACAAGGCGCGAATCTCACGAGCCAGCGCCGCCACGTCGGAGACGTTCGGCGCGCTGGCGGACAAGCGGACAAGCCCGTCCGGCAAGACACGCTCGCTGCAGCGGCGCAATCCTACACTCTGTCGGCCTCGGCCCCAGTCCCGACGAATCTCAACCAGACTCAGCGACCGCGCGCCAATGCTCAGCCCAATGGAGGGACGTCTGAACGGGAACAGCGTCATACCGCTCTTCCATGACTGAACGTGACCCGATTGACTTCCTTCAAGGTCGTCTCGCCGCGCAACACTTTCTCCAGGCCGGCCTCGCGCAGGCTCGTCATTCCTCCGGTGATGGCCTCTTTGCGGAGCTCGGACGATGGCTTCCGGTCAAGGATCATCTCCTTGATGCGGTCGGTGAGCCCCAGAAACTCAGTGATGGCGCGGCGTCCTCGATAGCCGAGGCCGTTGCATTCCGGACAGCCCCTGCCGTGGTAAAAGGGCAGATCCTTGACCTTGTCGTATTCTATGCCAGACTCTTCGCACTGGGCGCGGTCCACGGTGAAGGCGATCTTACAGGCCGGGCAAATGGCGCGGACCAACCGCTGCGCCAGGATACAGTTCAGCGAGGCGACAAAGTTATACGGTTCGATGCCCATGTTCACGAAGCGGCCGATCACGTCGAAGGCGTTGTTCGCGTGCACGGTCGAAAAGACCAGGTGCCCGGTCAGGGCTGATTGAATGGCGATCTGGGCGGTCTCGGCGTCCCGGATCTCCCCGACCATGATCTTGTCCGGGTCGTGACGTAAAATAGACCGGAGGCCTCTTGCGAACGTCAGGCCCTTCTTTTCATTCACCGGGATCTGGACGATGCCCTTGAGCTGGTACTCCACCGGATCCTCGATCGTAATAATCTTGTCCTCCTGATTGTTGATCTCGTTGATCGCGCCATAGAGCGTCGTGGTCTTGCCGCTGCCGGTGGGCCCGGTCACCAGGACCATCCCGTACGGTTCCGTGATGGCCTTCCGAAATCGGCGGAGGTCTTCGGCATTGAATCCCAGCCCGTCGAGGCGGAGTTGCCGAACCCCGGAGGCGATGTCTTCCTTCTCCAGGATCCGGATCACCACCGACTCGCCGAAGGCGCTGGGGAGCACGGAGACCCGGAAGTCCACTTTCTTCTGGTCCAGCCGCAACTTGAAGCGGCCGTCCTGGGGAATCCGGCGCTCGGCGATGTCCAACTCGGACATCACCTTCAAACGGGAAATCAACGGCGCGTGAAACTTGATGTCCAGCGGCTCCATGGCCGCGTACAGCACGCCATCAATGCGATATTTGATGTCCACGGAGCGCTCGCTCGCCTCAATGTGGATGTCGCTCGCGCGTTTCTGCAACGCGCTGAGAATCATGGTATCCACCAGCTTGACGACCGGACTCTGGTCCTTCGCGATCTTCTCAATCGAGAGCACCTCGTCGCCCTGCTCGTCCTCGCGAATCAGGACCGGCCGGTACTCCTCCTGGATGCGCGTAATGACCTGGCTGTTGCCCTCGCTCTGCCTCAAGGATTCCAAGATCGCCGCGCGGGTCGAGACGACCAACCTGAACTCCCGGCCGATCAGCAGTTCGAGCTCGTCGAGGACGCGCAAGTCTTGGGGGTCGGTCACGGCGATCGTCAGCACGTCGTCGTTCTCGTCGAGAGGGACAAACAGGTACCGGTGCATCAACTCCACCGGGATCGTTTTGAAAAACTCCTGGTCAACGCGGAAGTCTTTCAGCGGGTCGTACCGCAATCCGAATTGCTCGGCCAGGATCTCGGCGAGGGCCGCGTCCGGGACAATGCCGTCTTGAACCAGCACGGCCCGCAAGGATCGGTCTGCGCCGTTCGCCTGGCTGCGGAATTTCTCCGCTTGATCCTGCGAGAGGAGCCCGCGTCTGACCAAGATCTCATCCAACGCTGCGCGCTTGACCGGCGTCGCCATGGGGCCCTCCAAGAGCTAATGGCTAATGGCTGATGGGTGATGGCTCATGAAAAGGCTGCGCCTCTCGCAACCCGGAGAAGCTGGTTCCCCCCCGTTCCCCATCAACCTTCCCCCATTAACCATTTGCCATCAACCATTGTTTACGTCAGACTGTCCCCGCGATTTGAAAGACCGGCAGATACATAATGATCACGATGCCGCCCACGATGATGCCCATCAGTAACAGCAGCACCGGCTCGATCCAGGTGGTGAGCTGACTTAACCGGAGATCGAGTTCGCCCTCGTGGAATTCGGCCACGTCCTGCAACATCGTCTCCAGCCCACCGATTGTCTCGCCGACTTCGATCATCTCCAGGGTCATCTGCGGCAAAAAGCCTTCCTGCTTCAGAGAGGCGGCCAGTCCTGCGCCTTCTCTGACGCGGTCGGTCGCGTTGGCCAGCGCCCGCGAGATCACCCGGTTCGTGATGGCCCCACTGGTAATCTGCAGCGCAGTGATCAGCGGGATGCCACCGGCCAACACGGTGGACAATGTCCGCGCCAAACGGATGATCTGGCTTTTGAGCAGGACACCCCCGACAATCGGCGCGCGCAAGCTGAGCCGGTCGAGGTGCTCTCGGCCTCCCGGCGTCCGCGCCCATCGAGCGCTCACGGCCGCGACGCCGACGGTCCCGGCGATCAACCACGGGAGCCAGCGCCGGACACCCTCCACGGCCTGCAACAGCAACTGGGTCGCAAGCGGCAGGTCCTTGTTGCTTTGCCCATAGATTTCGGCGAAGGTCGGCATCACATAGATCAACAGGAACGCCACCACCGCGACGCCCACCACAATCAGGAAGGCGGGATAGGCCAGCGCCTTGACCACCTTTTCCCGCACGCCGATGACCAGCTTCACGTACGCGATATGGCGCTTGAGGACATCGGCCAGGTTCCCGGTCTGCTCGCCCGAACGGAGCGAGGCCCGGTAGAGGTCCGAGAAGTGGGCAGGGTAGCGCGCCATCGCCTCCGAAATCGACGCGCCGCCGTGAATCTCGGTCCGCACGCCATGCAGGGCGGTTTGAAAGCCGGGGTGAACCGCTCGCTCGGCAAGCAGATCAAATGTTTTGAGAATGGGAAGCCCGGACTTCACCAGCGCCAGGAACTCCTGGTTGAACACCAGAAATTCACGGAGCGACGGACGGCTGCCCATCGTTCGTTTTCCAAAGACCCAGATGCCGGGACGGGGGCCGTCCAGGCTGAAAATGAGCAGACCCTGTCCTTCAAGATGCGTGCGAACGGCCGGTTCGCTCTCGCCCTCCACGCGGTCCTCGACCAGCGTTCCGTCCGGTCGCGCGGCCCTGTAACGGAATTGCGCCATAGATTCTCCTGGCTATGGGCCTAAGCCCCGTTACGCGTCACGCATGACGGGTTTTAGGCTATGGGCTCCGAGGCGTCTTCCCCGCTCTTGCGGACTTTCTGGATTTTGCGTCGGATTCATTCCGGATACGCGTCAGGTCCTGTTTCACTTGTTCCAGCTCCGCCGTCAACACAGCCAGCGCTGATTCTAACTGTTTCAACCGTGCCTGCACGCTCGTCTCCGCCGCCCTTGCCTCTGCCGCAGCCTGACGCAGTTGCGGCAATTCTGCGAGCTGGGCCTGGATCTCGGCCTTGGCCTGAAGGAGTTGGTCGCGTTCGGTTCGCAGCGTCGTCAGTTCCGTTTGCTTGGCGTCGACCGTCCGGTGTTGCTCCGTCTGAGCCTGACGAAGATCCGCCACTTGACGCCGCAACTCCTGAAGCTCCGCCTCCTTCTTCGCCGCCGCAATGCGCGTGGCGGCCATTTCATTCCGGAGCGTCGCCGCCTCTGCCTTGGCTTCCCGGATCGCAGAATCCACCTGGCGCCGGGCGGCGTCCAATTCCAGAACCTGCAACTCTGCCCGGTCGCTCGCGCAGCCGGCTGAGAGGAGAGCCAGCCCAACCAGAAAGAACAAGACGCTTCTGCTCCTGCCCCGTTCAACGCAAACGGCCACTTGGGATTGACATTGGCCTATCGGTTCGGTAATCTCAAAATATCTGATTTTATGAATATTGGAGAACCCGCGATGGACAAGACCATTGTTGCGACCGAGGCGGCACGCCGCTTCTCGGAGCTGTTGAGCGCCGTGAAATTCCGGGCCGAGCGGTATGTGATTCTGCGAGGAGGCAAACCAGTCGCCGCCATCGGGCCGGTGGAAGGAGCGGCCCGGGGCGTGACCCTTGGACATCTGGGAAGCTTGCTTCGTCAACTTCCCCCTCTTGGAGATGAACTGCCCCGCTTCCGCCGTGACCTCAAGAAGCTGCGCACCAAGCATCCTGGCCTACCTCGCCGGTCGTCATGGGCGTGACCCTTGACACCAGTCTCTTGATCAGTGCCGAACGCGGGCGAATCCCGCTTGAGACCTGGGCGGCGCAACGCCCGGACGAGCCCGTTGGCCTTGCCGCCATCACCGTTTCGGAGTTGCTCCATGGGGTCCACCGGGCTGAGACCGTGGCGCGTCGCCTCCGTCGTGAAACCTTCGTAGAGAAGGTGATCGAACTGTTCCCCGTGGTGCCGTTCGATCTCGGCGCAGCCCGAGTGTATGCCCGGCTCTGGGCGAACCTGGCACGCAAAGGGGTCCGCCTTGGAGCGCACGACTTACTGATTGCCGCAACAGCCATTTCAGTTGGGTACTCGGTTGCGACCTCCGATCGTCGAGACTACGCCAGGATTCCGGAACTGACCGTCGAATTCCTAGGTGAAAAATCCTGAACCCCAATTCCTCCTATAAAGATTCAAGATTCATAGCTGTGCTTCTTGTGTCTCCGGCTCATTACCTCATTGACGTTTGCCGTTGACCCATAACCTTTGATCCCGTCGGATGGTGATTGATCTTTTGGACTGCGCCTCACCACTGGTTATAGGGAGTGCCGTCCAGCGGCGATACCAGGTCGCTGCCGCTATGGACGTCGAACACGCCGCCGTCCGCCTGATCCGGGATTTCCTGCCAGCTCGTATCGGACTTCGTGAAGGGATCCACCGGAACGCGCTTGAGGTAGCCCGCTTCTTTCAGCTCGACCAGGGTGGGTGGGTATTTCCCGCGGTCGGCTTTATATTGGTCAATCACATCCCGTATCGTGAACAGGTCCTGCTTCAGCACCACCTCCCTCGCTTTGACGACTGCTCCGACGAACGAGGGTTCGGCCAGCATGACGAGAATGCCCGCGATGCTGACCACGATCATCAACTCCAGGATCGTGAAGCCGCGATCGCTTCGCTTCAGGCTATGGGCCATAGGCAATAGGCCATGGGTACCAAAGCAACTGTGAAAAACGGAGCCGACCCTGGACCGTCGCCCGACGCTCCCATGCCGGCCTCGTTCTTGTGTGCCAAGTTCTTTCACGGTCTCTTGCCTATAGCCTATAGCCTATCGCCTATGGCCTCTAGCCCATTGCCCGCGTTTCTACCAATCACGATACTTCGAGTTGTCCACGGCCTGGTCAGGACTCTTGGAATACACGTCGAACACGTCCTCCCTGCACCAATCCTGGGTGTCGGGCGGATCTTGATAACAGCGGAGCCCCCATTCGTCCGTCCCTATCATCGGATCGAGCGGGATGCGGCGCAAATAGCGCCTGACCGGCTTGGTCTCTCGGATGGTGGCCTCCGCGCCGGTCAATTCGATCCCGAGTAAGGTTTTGAGCGTCTTGGGATAGCCTGTGGCTCCGGTGTTCTCCTTGCAGGTGGATTTGTTTTTCACGCACAGCGGACCGGTGAGAATTTCTCCGTCCCGAGACCAATCCCGTCGGAACTCGTCAATGGCGGTGCGCATCTGCCGCAGCTTCTCGCGCAGCTCCAGCTCCTGGGTGCGCTTACTGGTGTATTTCGATAGCGGCATGGCCACCGAGGCGAGGATGAGGAGAATGGTCACGGTCACCATGAGTTCCAGCAACGTCACGCCGCGATCGGTCATGGATTACCTCAACAGTTCGATGTTCGAGGTTCGACGTTGCTCTCGTTCGGTCCGTTGGGTCCGTTAGCTCTGTTCGTTCCGTTTGCGGACAAAACTGACTCAACCTCCCTTACCCCTTTACCCCGCTACCCCGTTCCCGCTTTCGCCTATAGCCTCTCACCTTCCTCATCGCACATGCACCAGCGTGCGCTCGGTGGTGACCGAGATGGTCTTGCCCTCAGTGCCGGACACCGAGGCTTGCTGGATGGTGACCGGATGGTCGCCCGGGGTCTTTGCCTGGAACACCAGCGTGGCCAGCACCCCGCTGCCGGAGGCCGGTGTGCCCTGTCGGCGGAGGGTGAGCGACACCTGGCCCGCGGTGGTACTCGCCGAAATCGTCGCCCCTGCCGGGGTCGCCCGACGAAACTCCAGCGCCTGCGGATCAAACGCGACCGTCACGAGGGACTCGGTGAGGCTCTCGAGCTGGTCCGTGGTGAGATCGACGCGGAACTCCTGGCCGATCGCGGTGGATAGTTCCGGCGGTCGGAATGCCAGCGCGGCGGGGGCGCGAGCCGCCACGTCCGACTTGGGCTGAGACAAAACCGGCCCTGCCGGTCCAACTGACGCTGACGACCCCGCCGACCCTGGTGCTTCAAGCCCGGATGCGCCGGGAGCCGGCGGCGGAATCGACGCGGCGGGCTTGCTCATCGGGCCCTGGGAAACGGTGGTCGCCTGCGATGGAAATAACGGCGTGGTGGCATAGGTGGCTTCCGTCCCTGACCAGAAGGCCTGCGTCTCCACGCCCGGCATGGTCACGTTCCGGACGATGCGTGGCGTGATCGTCAAGACCACCTCGGTCGTGATGATATCCGTGGTGGTCGTGCTGAAGAGCTGTCCGAGAATCGGAATGTCGCCAAGCCCCGGGACCGTGACCCGCGTCTTCCGCTCTTCATCCTGGATCAAGCCCGCCAGGATCACGCTCTCGTCGTTCTTCATGTTCAGGGTCGTCTCGGCGGTGCGCGTGCCGAACCGGAACATCTGGATCAAGGGATTGCTCTGCAACGTCACGAGGTCCCCAAGTCGCGTCACTTCGATCTTGAGCTTGAGGGTGAGCTCATCGATCAAATGGATCGTGGGCTCAACGCTCAGCTTGATCCCGGTGTCCTTGAACTCGATGGAGGTGACGGTGGAGGTGGTCGGCACGGCGCCGGTCGCGGCCTGGCCGGGCAGGACGTTGGTCGTCGAGAGCAGGATAGGCTGCTTATCCCCGATGTTGACCGAGGCCTGCTTGCCGTTCAGCACCCGGAGCTTGGGGTTGGCCAGCGTCTTGGCATCCGAATCTTGTTTGAAAAAATCCAGCAGCACGCTCGCCGGCAGCGAGAGCAGGAAGCTGCTCGGTCCGAGGCTAGTCAGTTGCTGATAGGTGAACTGGGTGGTGTTCGATGAAACCCCTCCGGTAAACCCTGGCGGCGCGACCCCGAGCCCGGCCGACTTGGCGAAGTTCACCCCCAACTTCTCGCTCTTCGTCCGGTTGACCTCCAGCACCTCCAGATCCAGTTCCACCTCCGCCTCGCGGCGGTCGTTCGCGAGGATGATCCGCTCCGCGAGTTGCAGCTTGGCCGGCTGGTCCCGAATGACCACGGCGTTGAGCTGCTCGTTCACGTACACCCGCTTGCTCTCCAGCATGGTCCGGAGCAGGTTCACCATGTCCTTGGCCTTGGCATTGGACAGGTAGAACGTGCGGATCATGAGGTCCTGATACTGGTCCATCTTCGGCTTGGTATTCGGGATGATCAGCAGCGTCTCGGGTCCGATGCGCCGGGCAAACAGGGCGTTGAGGCTCAGAATCATATTGAGCGCCTCATCGAACGGGGTCTCCTTGATGAAGATCGTGATCGGATCGTCTTTCACGTCTTTGTCGAAGAGCACGTTGATCCCGCCGGCCCGGGCCAGAATCTCAAACACCTCCTTGAGCTTGGCATTTTGGAACCGCAGCGTCAGCGGTTGGCTGGAGCCGCCCAGGGCTTTGGCGGCGCGCTGCTGTTGCGTGACGGCGGTGATGCCCTCCACGGCCTGGACCAGGCTCGGGTCCAGCTCGACCGACCGCTCGTAGGCTTCCAGCGCCTCATCGAGTCGTCCCAAGCCTTTGAGTTTGTGGGCCGTCTGCAACCGCTCTTGAGCCTCCTTGAGCCGCAAGGCGTCGTTCATCGCCGCGTGGTGTTCGCTCCGTGAGGGATCTAAGCCGAGCGCCAGCTTGAATTCCTGCAGCGCCTCCGGGAGCCGGTTCTCCTGCAGGTACCGACGCCCCTCGGCGTAGTGCTGCTCGGCGGCGCGCCCCTTGGCGTGAGCCAGCCGCTGCTGGATCGTCGAATTGAAGGGGTCCTTCTTCGCCGCCTGACGGTAGGCCGCCACCGCCTCATCCCACTGGCCTTGCGCGGCCAATCTGTCGGCAAGCCGGACTTCCGGCATCGTGCAGCCGATCGCCACGAGGCTCACGAAGACCACGCTGCTCAGGACGACGAAGCCGA
>CAYJUP010000028.1:0-13945 GCA_964373365.1 uncultured Nitrospiraceae bacterium | reverse complement strand
TATCAATCAGCTCCGCCAGGAAGGTCTGAAGACCGATGAGGCGATTGTGACCGGGTGCTCGTTGCGGCTGCGACCGGTGCTGATGACCATGATGACGACGCTCCTCGGCCTGCTGCCGCTGGCGCTGGCCCAGGGGATCGGGGCTGAGGTCCAGCGGCCGCTGGCAACTGTGGTGATCGGTGGGTTGTTTACATCGACGCTGCTCACTCTGGTGGTACTCCCGGCGCTCTACCGCTGGTTCGAGGAGCGGGGAGAACCCGCTCACCCTTAAGGCCGGTGAGCGCGAACGCTGGCCCGCCTGCCGAAGCCGTGCGGCGGGCAGGACGCGGAACGATGAACGCTGAACGAGTTATGACTGGTGGCGCGCCTGCTTGGCACGCATTGTCGCCCGAGGCCCTGGCCGGCGAGCTGCGCACGAACCTGGGAATGGGCTTGCCCGAGAGCGAAGCCGGGCGCCGGCTTGCGGACCTCGGTCTGAACGAACTGCCTGAAGCCCCGCCTGTCTCGCCGCTCCGGCTGTTCCTGGCCCAGTTCGCGAGCCTGATCGTCTGGGTGCTGATCGGCGCCGCTGCGATCTCGGGTCTCCTGGCAGACTGGGTGGACACGGCCGCCATCCTGGCCATTGTGGTCCTCAATGCGGCCTTGGGATTCATCCAGGAGTACAGGGCCGAGCGGTCCCTTGCCGCGTTGAAAAAGCTGTCGGTGACGACCGCGCGCGTGATCCGAGACGGGGCCGTCCGTTCGATCCCCGCGCGGGAGCTGGTTCCGGGCGATCTCATTCAAGTAGAAGCCGGGGATCATGTCCCGGCTGACGCCCGCCTGGTCTACGCGACAGCGCTGCGGACGCAGGAGGCGGCGCTGACCGGTGAATCCACGCCCATTGACAAAACCGACGAGACGCTGACGAGCGAGGCGATGCCGCTGGCCGACAAAGCCAACATGGTCTTTCTCGGCACCACTGTGGCGGCCGGCAAGGGCCGGGCGGTGGTGGTCGCGACCGGGCTTGGCACGGAACTGGGTTGCATCGCGACCCTCATGCGGAGCACCGGACTGGAGGAGACACCGCTGCAGCGGCGGTTGGAGCAACTCGGTCATGTGCTGCTCTATCTCTCACTGGGGATCGTCACGGTGGTGTTCCTGCTGGGACTCTTGCGAGGCGAGCCGCTGGTAAGCATGTTCCTGACCGCCGTAAGTCTGGCCGTGGCTGCGATCCCGGAAGGCTTGCCGGCCATCGTCACGATCACGCTCGCGCTGGGCGTCACCCGCATGGTGAAGCGGCACGCACTGATCCGCCGGCTGCCCGCCGTTGAGACGCTAGGCTCGACCACGGTGATCTGCACCGATAAGACCGGCACCCTGACCAAGAACGAAATGACGGTGACGCGCCTGTGGGTGGACGGGCGGACGTACGAGGTGACGGGCGAGGGCTATGCGCCGGTGGGAGAAATCCGGGAGACGGGCTGTGACGCGTTACGCGTGACGCGTGACGAGTCTTCAGCGGACTCCGCCTTAATCGGCTTGCGCGACCTCCTGACCGCTGCGGTCCTGTGTAACGGAGCTGTCTTGCGGGAGGAACAGGGCACGTGGCGGATCATTGGTGATCCCACCGAAGGAGCGCTCTTAGTGGCAGCGGCTAAGCTGCATCTTTTGAAGGATCAGTTGGAGTCCGAGTATCAGTTCTTGGGAGAAGTCCCGTTTGACCCGGAGCGGAAGCTGATGACGGTTGTCCGAAAAACGTCGGGAGGAGTTGTCGCCTACGTCAAGGGTGCGCCGGACATGCTGCTCACGCGCTGCACGCGCTATCTGACTGCCGAGGGCACGGTGGTGTCGCTCACGGAGCCGGCCCGGCAGGCGATCCTCTCCGCGAACGCGGCGTTCGCGCACGAGGCGCTGCGGGTGTTGGGCATGGCGCGGCGCCCGCTGGAGACCGAGCCGGGCGGGTCCCGCGCCGAAGAATTGGAACGGGACCTGATCTTTCTCGGCCTCGCGGCGATGAAGGACCCGTTGCGGCCGGAAGCCAAAGTCGCTGTGCGGACCTGCGGTGAGGCGGGGATCAAGACTGTGATGATTACAGGAGACCATAAAGAGACTGCCGTCGCCATTGCCCGGGAACTGGGCATCTTGGACGGCGATGTGCAGGCGCTGTCGGGAATGGAACTGGACGCGCTGTCGGATGAGGCGCTGGCCGGGCAGGTCGAGCAGGTCGCGGTCTACGCGCGGGTGTCGGCAGAGCACAAGCTGCGGATCGTGCGCGCGTGGAAGGCGCGCGGGGCAATCGTGGCCATGACCGGCGACGGCGTCAACGATGGCCCCGCGGTGAAGGCAGCGGATATCGGCGTGGCCATGGGGCTGACCGGCACGGATGTGACCAAAGAAGCCTCCGATATGGTGGTGACGGACGACAACTTCGCCTCGATTGCGGCCGCGGTCGAAGAGGGGCGGAGTATCTACGAGAACATCCGGAAGTCCATCCACTTTCTCCTCTCCTGCAACATCAGCGAGATCATGCTCATGTTACTGGCGACTCTGTTCGCCCTTCCCCTTCCGCTGCTGCCGGTTCAGATCCTTTGGATCAATTTGGTCACCGATGGCCTCCCGGCGTTGGCCCTGGCCGTCGACCCCGCGGACCCTGACCTCATGCGTCGTCGGCCGCGGTCCCCTCAGGAACGATTCCTGACCGTTCGCCGGATGCAACTTCTGTTCGGCCAGGGCTCCTTCATCGCCCTCATCACGATCCTGGTCTTCGTGTACTGCCTGTATGGTATGGATCAGAACCTCGAACGGGCGCGAACCCTGACCTTTACCGTCCTGGTGCTCGCGCAGTTGTTCCACGCCTTCAACTGTCGCAGCGATCGACGATCGCTGTTCGCAATCGGTCTGTGGACGAACAAGTCGCTACTGTGGGCGGTGGCCGGTTCCGCGCTCTTGCAGGCGGCGATCATCCTCAATCCTTGGACCCAGGAGGTTTTCAAAGCCGCTCCGCTCAATCCGGAGCACTGGGCGCTTGCCTTTGGCCTGGGGGTGTTGCCCCTGTTGGCAATGGAGAGTTGGAAGGTGGCACGGCGTCGTTAAAGACCGCATTCGTTCAACGAGTCGCCAACGCGCGAGAAAGTGGACCGCTCAGGTCGTCGCCGAGCGCTTAACCTGAAGAATAGCGCGGGCCTTTTCGCTGGTCTCTTTGACCAGGATGCCCATTTTGGGGTGGGAAGGCTCCAGATCCACCGGCAGGTCGAAGCTCCGGAGGCGTTCGCTGGCGGTGGGACCCACCGAGGCCACCACCATCCGCCGAATCACCCGCCGTAACCCGTCAACCTGCTTGCCCTGTTCGAGGAGTTGCATCACGTGGTCCACCTGGACCGCATTCGTGACCAGGACCACCTCCACGTTGCCTGCAAGGATCGCGTCCAGAACTTGGCGGAGGGGTACCGTGTCCTCCGGCAGCGCCCAACGGTAGACAGGGACCCTGGTCACGTTTGCGCCTCGCTGCCGCAGCGCCTCCAGCAGATCGGCGTTCGAAACCCCGTATTCCTGCACAGCGATCCTGAGACCGGCCAGGGTCTTGCGCGCATCCAGCGCCTGCAGGATGTCGCGCCAGGTGTTGGGCTCCGGCACCGCAATGTCGGGCGTGAGGTCGAGTTCCTTCAACGCTGCAATGGGTTTGGGCCCTCGGGCGACCAGACTGACTCGGGCGAGCGCGGCCTTGATGGTTTCCAGCGGTTGGCGGGTCTGCAGTACCTGGACCATGGTGCGAGTGCCCACGCCGGTCAGCAGAATCACCATATCGAACTGATGGGCCAAGAGGTGCTCGCCGAACTGCAACACCTCGGTGTTGTCCTGCAGTGGGATCTCTCGCATCGAAGGGGCAACCAGCGGCTGGCCGCCGTAGCGGGTGATCAGCCGGGTCATCTCGTCCGCCATCCGGCTTTCAAACGAGGCCACGCTCAAGCCTCGAAAGCCTTTTCCTTCATTCACTGTGGCCTCGAATGCAAAATGCAAAATGAAAAATGCAAAATTGAGAAGGAAGGGAATGTGTCATTGCTTTGATCGAGAAGCAATGGCGCCGAGGATTTTCGATAATTCATCGGCCTCTTTGCGTAAAGGACCCAGAGTCCCCAGGTCGACCATTCCTGAATATCCAATAAGTCTCAGCCAGTAACGCGTTTCTCGGGCCTCTTTCAGAGCGATTGAGATTTTGCTGGAGAAGTCCGCTTTGCTCTGTCCGGCTTGTGCTTCTTCAACATTCGCTCCTATGGATGTTCCGGACCGGAGGAGCTGGAGAGCAAGAATTCTGTTCACTCCCAGCTTCTTGTCGAGTTGTTGGCATAGACGTACGATCGACAGGGCGAACGCGTAGGTTCGCTCCATGATATCAGGCTGTTCTTTTGCAACTCTGAATTTTTCATTTTGCATTTTTAATTTTTCATTGCGGACGCGCTGCGTCGGAAGCGCAGCGAAATCCGGTCGAATGGTTTCGATTTAAGGGGTCACTTTTGACCCGCGTAACCGACCGGACCAGCGGGGTCTCCACTTCCCAGCCAGAGCTGCGAAGCACCTTATGGGTACCGAGTTCGGGGCCCTTCGGGTTCCGCTCAGGACTCTGCTCGTAGTAGAGCGGGTCGTACCAGTCGGCGACCCATTCCCAGACGTTGCCGGCCATGTCATAGGCCCCGAACGGGCTCTTGCCGGCCGCGTAGCTTCCCACCGGCATCAGCGTCTTCTCACCCTGCCAGCGCTGGTTGTAGTTCAGGTGCTTGTGGGTGGGCTCGACATTCCCCCACGGGAATCGGCGGTCGTCGGTGCCGCGCGCGGCTTTCTCCCACTCGGCCTCGGTGGGCAGGTGTTTGCCGGCCCACTTGCAGTACGCATCCGCGTCGAACCAGTCCACGTTGATCACCGGCCGGTCCGCGATCGACTCGGGGATCAGGCCGCCTTGCCAGAGGTTCCGGCTGGGATCTTTCACATTCTGCGGCGGACGATGGCCGGTGGCTCTCACGAACTCCAGATACCGCCCGTTCGTGACCTCGAACTTGTCGATGTAGTAGACGTCAAGATAGACCTCGTGGCGGGGGTACTCGTCCCGCCCGCCATCACGGTCGCCTTTGGGGACGCCCATCGGGAAGGGACCTGCCGGCACCAGCACCATCGGCGCGCCATCTTTGCTCACGGTCTCGGCCGGAAGATTGGCTGACGAATCGACTCCGGCGGCGCCGATCAACAGAACGGCGAGGGAGAAGATGGTCGTCATGCGCATCGGTCTCATCGTTGCTCCCTTAGGTCGTGCGATTAGAAGAGCGGCAGGATCGTATCACACCGCACGGCGTGAATCACAGATGAGCGAGCGGGCCTGTTCGAATCAGCTCGCGCACTGCCGTCACACACAAGTTTCCGATTGACGGAGTATCACCCCAGCCCTACTATACGGCGTGGGGCCCACGCTGCGATGAACACTGCGCACTGCACCTCTACAAATGGAAGGCGGTGCTAGACGGTGGGGACTGTGTATGACTGAACCGGTCATGCGAGGACTGCGACACCTGGCCTTGCGGGTGACCGACCTGCACCGGTCCCGAGCCTTCTACGAAGCGCTCTTCGGGATGCGTGTGGTCTGGCAGCCGGATGAGGACAATCTGTATCTCAGTTCGGGGAGCGACAACCTGGCGCTCCACCAGATTCCGGTCGGTGAGCTGGATCAATACCGGGGATCACACGGCCAGTTCTTGGACCACTTTGGGTTCATCATGGACTCCCCCGAGGCGGTGGACCGGATGTTCGAGCAGGTTGAACGGAGCGGCGCGCCGATCGTGCACCCTCCGAAGCGCCATCGAGACAACAGTTACTCGTTCTATCTCGCCGATCCTGACGGCAATACGATCCAGGTCCTCTACGAACCGACGATGAGCGCGCTGCAGGGAAAGGACTGAGGTATGAGGACTCAGGGCTGAGCCTCAGTCCTCAGCACTTGCAACTCAGCCCTGAAAAGTATGGTATGAGCCAAATCTTGGATAAGATCGGCAGCGACCAGTATGTCGGCCTGGTCCCGTGGGCCTGGGTCCAGTTGGAAAGTGCGGAACCCCCCGGCCCGTTTCCGTTTATCGGCGGCGTGGCCCCTGAAGTCGTCGCCAGCCTTCACGAAGCTCATAGTCTTCTGCTGAGCGCCGTTGAGACCGCCATCAGCGACGTCTTCTCGCGTCGCGCCTCGCTCGATGATCCTTCGCTCCGCGTCCGGTTGGAGAACGCCTATGCCGAACTGGTCAAGTCACGGCCGCATTTGAACGCGCACATCCGGTGCGGACGCAGACCCGACGGCACATTTCAGTGGGAATTCCCGTTAGATCCGACGCAATCCGCGACCATCACGTACACGGGCCTGCGCGTCTTTGACGCGGTCACGCGACAGGCGATCCCGCTCGGCTTTGAGCGGCCGATTGCTCCCGCGGTCGGGAAATTCGTCGGATTTTTGAACGGCACCCATACGGTCTCGGAAATCCGGACAGTGGCCACAGCGTCCGGTCGCGACCTTGAGCAACACCTGGCCCGGCTGATGGACCTCCTCACCAAGCATGGCTGCCTGGCCGTGTCGGCGCGCGCGTCGGTGCGGAACCGGTGGCTGGAGGCAACATGCGACCGCGACATTGTCCATCTCGGACACGCGGCCTTGCTGTATCGGCAGCAAGACCATTTCTTTCTCTTCGACCCCTGGCTGATGCCCTGGTTTGCAGAATCGCCGGTGCCGTCCCTCTGGGGGTCGCTGCTCCCGCGTCCGGCCGCGATTTTCCTGACGCATGATCACGACGACCATGTGGACCCTCGGACCCTGTTGCACATGCCGAAAAACATTCCGGTCATCGTCCCCAGCCGGAAAAATCGCCGCGCGCTCTACTTCGACTACTTGGCGCTGATGCGCGAACTGGGATTCGCCCAGGTCATCGAGTTGGCCCACGGAGACACGTGGAAGTTCGACGGGGGAGCGGTGGTCTCGGTCCCGTTCTTCGGTGAAGATCCGTGCGATATCGAGATGCCTCGAAACTGTTATTTGGTCGCCGATCGCGGCCGCAACACGCTGGTGCATGTGGACAGTGGCCCGACCAACTCCGGGAAGTCGGCGGTGAAGGAAGGCGTGATTGACGATTTAGTCCAGCGGTACGGACCGATCGCCACTCTGTTCGCGTCTCAGCAGCAGTTGCTTGAGGTCCGGACGTACGCTGCGCATGCCTGTCTGTCCCATCCCGGGCGATGGCTGGAATCCGGCGAGAATGGGCATCTCACGAACAGCTATCTGGCTCAACTGGCGGCGAGCGCGAAGGCTCGCCTGTTCGTTTCGTATGCAACCGGAGGGGCCGACTGGTACCCGGACCACCTGTCTTTCATGTTCAGCCAACGCAACCCGGCCCGGACCGCCCTCCTGACCGCCAACTGGGAACAGCCGGGACAGCTCAAGGAGAAATTGGCGCCGCATGGGTGCGGCTACCATTACGGTCACGCGCTGGACATCTTTCGGCCGACTCCCGACGGTGGAACTACGGTGGTGCCGGCCACCGACACGCTCGATCCCCTCCAGCTCTATCGGCTGGACCACGGCGACCTGCCGTTCATGCGGCAGACGGCTCACCCGCGTCGGTCCTGACCGCCGTGGTCTCGCCAACCCCCAAGAGGGAGATCCGAGGGCATCGTGATGAGAGCGCGCGGACTGATGTGCGGAGATGAGTAAATGAAAGAGGCTGGGCCCGAGATCCTTGTGACCGGCGCAGCGGGGTTCATCGGCTACCATGTCGCCAGGAAGCTCCTGGAGCGCGGCGAACAGGTGCTGGGCCTGGACAACCTCAGCGACTATTACGACGTGCGCTTCAAGGAAGCGCGCTTGGCGCAATTGGCGCCCTCGAAGCGGTTCCGCTTCTTAAAACTGGATATTGCCGATCGCGCGGCTATGAGAAATCTGTTCTCAGCCCATCCCATTCGCAGAGTCGTGCACCTGGCGGCCCAGGCAGGCGTGCGGTACTCGTTGGTCAACCCCCATGCCTATGTGGACAGCAACCTGGTGGGGTTCCTCAATATCTTGGAGGGCTGCAGGCAGGCTCAGGTGGCGCATCTGGTCTTTGCCTCATCGAGTTCCGTGTACGGCGGGAACACCAAGATGCCCTTCTCGGAGCATGACAGCGTGGACCATCCGGTTTCGCTCTACGCCGCCAGCAAGAAAGCGAACGAGCTGATGGCGCATTGCTACGCGCATCTCTACGGCGTGCCGTGTACGGGACTCCGGTTCTTCACGGTGTATGGGCCCTGGGGGAGACCCGATATGGCGCTGTTCCTGTTTACGAGGGCGATTCTTGAGGGCAAACCCATTGAGGTATTCAATTTCGGTCAGATGCAGCGGGACTTCACGTACATTGACGATGTCGTCGAAGGAGTGCTGCGAGTGCTGGATACGCCGGCGAGGCCCGATCCGCATTGGTCCAGCGGTGTGCCGGATCCCGCCACCAGCTCAGCCCCGTATCGCCTCTACAACATCGGCAATCACAAGCCGGTGGCGCTTCTGCGCGTCATCGAGTTGCTGGAAGAAGCTCTGGGGAAAAAGGCGGAGAAGAACTTGCTGCCGTTGCAGCCGGGCGATGTCCCGGCCACCTACGCCGATGTGGATGATCTGGTCAAGCATATCGCGTTCAAACCGGATACCCCCATCGAAGTCGGTCTCCGGCGATTTGTGCAGTGGTACCGAGAATACTATAAGGGTTGAGAACCGGGGTAGGACTGAGCGATGAGGACTGAGGACTGAGGACTGAGGTGGAAGAGAAGAAGGGAGTGAAAAGATTTGAAAACTTGGTGGCATGGCAGAAGGCACGGGAATTAACCCGAGAAATCTATAGAGTCACCGCCGTGGGAGCTTTTGCCAAAGACTTTGGGTTAAAGGATCAAGCCCGCCGTGCTGCGGTCTCTATCATGTCCACCATTGCGGAAGGGTTTGAACGTGGTGGACGATCAGAATTTCACCAGTTTTTGAGTATCGCCAAGGCTTCGTGTGCGGAATTGCGATCCCAGTTATCTGTGTCGCTCGATGCGCATCATCTTGAGCAGGGGACCTTTACTCAACTTTTGGCCCAGGCGGAAGAAGTGGCACGCATCATCGGTGGCCTGCGGTTCGCCGTGCAAAAACAGAGAGATAAAGGCAGGGCTGAGAGGCATGAGGACTCAGGTTTGTCTTAGTCCTCAGCACTCATTACTCAGCACCGAAGAGCCTCTCCAGGCGATCCAACGACACTCCTGCGAGGGTCGCAAACACGGCGTGCGCATCGGAAAGCTGGTCGGCGGGATACGTGGTGGCCAGACCGACCACCTTCATGCCGGCCGCGAGGGCGGCATGGATGCCGGCCAGTGAGTCCTCGATGACGAGACACTCCTCCGGCCTGATCAACGGCCGAGGCCGGGGGTCCACCGCGTTGAGTCGCGTGAGCGCCAGCCGGTAGATGGCCGGATCCGGCTTGCCGATCGCGGTGTCTTCGGCAGAGACGAGCACCGCAAAGTCCTTCTCGATCGGTGTATCCCGCAGAGCGAACTCGATCTGCTCCCGCCTTCCCCCCGATGCGATCGCCAGCCTGTAGCGTGCGCCGGCTCGCTTGACGAACTCCACAACTCCCACAAACAGCAGCGGCTTGTGCGTTGCCGTGTAGTCCCGGAACAGCGCCGCTTTTCTCTCCATAATTCTCCGAATGCGCGCTGGATCGTTCACGCCTGTGAGCGACTCCAGGAGCGCGGCGGCGCAGTTGCGTTCGTCCATGCCCAGGTAGGCGCCGTAGTACTCCTCGTGTGTGAGCGCGAGGCCGTCCTCAGCCAGTGCCTGCTGGAAGGCGAGGAAATGCGGGATCTCATCGTCGGCGATCACCCCGTTGAAGTCGAAGATGATGGCACGAAGGGCGTCGGCGGACACGGACCTCCCTCATGGTGGGTCCAACCTTACCAGGCTCTACCGTGTCATGACAAATTTCAGCGGGCCACGGAATAGTGTATATTCATCGGACAGCCCCATCGTCCCGCATGTGTATCGGAGAGGTCCGTGCCCAATTACGATGTATTGAGCGACCTGCTGACGATCTTCGCAGTTTCGATCGCCGTCGTCTTCGTGTTCCACCAGCTCCGCTTGCCGTCGATCGCCGGGTTTCTGGCGGCCGGCGCGCTCATTGGGCCCTACGGGCTGAACCTGGTCTCGGACCTGCGCCAGGTCACGGTGCTGGCCGAGATCGGCGTCGTGCTGCTGTTATTTACGATCGGGATCGAGTTCTCGCTGGCGCACCTGGCGGCGTCGCGAGGCCTTCTCTTGGTCGGCGGCCCGCTCCAGGTGGCCAGCGTGTTGCTGCTGGTCACGGTCGGTGGGTTGCTGATCGGGCTGCCGTATCGCCAGGCGATTTTCTGGGGCTGTCTCCTGTCCCTGAGCAGTACCGCGATCGTGCTGAAAGCATTGGCGGGTCGGGGCGAGAGCGATTCGCTGCATGGCCGAGCGACGATCGGAATCCTGATCTTTCAGGACCTGGCGGTGGTGCCGATGATGCTGCTGACCCCCATCCTCGCCACTGCGGCCGAGGATGTCATGGTCGATGTGGTCCTGGCGCTGGCGAAATCGGTGGTGCTGGTCGGAGTGATCGTCGCGGCAGCCTGGTTCCTGGTGCCCAAGCTGCTGGAGCACATCGTCAGAAGCCGCAGCCGCGAGCTGTTTCTGCTCACGATCATTGTGCTCTGTCTGGGCATCGCGTGGCTGACCTCTCTCACCGGGCTCTCGCTCGCGCTTGGCGCCTTTATCGCCGGACTGGTCATTTCCGAGTCCGAATACAGCCACCAGGCGATGGCCGAGGTGCTGCCGTTTCGGGACAGCTTCAACAGTCTCTTTTTCGTCTCCATCGGCATGCTGATGGATGTCCGCGTGGTGCTGGCTCACCCGATGCTGGTGGTGGCGCTGGTCGGCGCGATCCTGGTGGGCAAATTCATCACCGCGGTTGGGCCGGTGCTGGCCCTCGGGTATCCGCCACGCTCGGCGGTGCTGGCCGGCATCGCGCTGGCCCAGGTCGGAGAGTTCGGCTTCATTCTGGCGCAGGAGGGGAAAGAAGTTGGGTTGCTGACCAGCGAGCCCTACCAGGTGTTCCTGGCGGTGTCGGTGCTCACGATGGTGGTGACCCCCTTCCTCATCCAATGGTCGCCCAAGCTCGCCAGGCGGGCCGAAGCGTTCCAACGCCTGCATCACTGGTTTCCCGGCCAGACGACCGCGCACGTAACCAGCCTGTCCACGCACCATCTCAGAATCAAGGACCATGTTATCGTGGTGGGGTACGGCCTGAACGGCCGAAATCTAGCGCGGGTACTCGAAGAAACGGAGATCCCCTATGTGGTACTGGAATTAGATGGGGATACGGTGCGCCGTGAATCGCGGAGCGGCGTGCCCATCTATTATGGAGACGCCGCCAATCCGAGCGTCCTCCGGCAGGTTCGGATTGAGCAGGCCCGGGTGCTCGTCCTCGCCATGTCGGATCCCTTTGCGGCCCGGCGTACCGTCCAGATTGCAAGGAGTCTCAACCCCGCACTCCATATCGTGGTGCGGACACGGTATCTGAAGGAATTAGAAGAGTTGCACCAATTGGGGGCGGATGAAGTGGTCCCGGAGGAGTTCGAGACCTCTATCGAGATTTTCACGTTGGTGCTTCGCACCTACAAGATGCCGCAGGAGGTCATTGTTCAGAAAGCGGAGCAGATCAGGCGGGAAGGATATGCCCTGCTCCGGCGCAGCGAGCTGCCGGAACTGGCCCATCATCTCCGTGGCGGTACTTTGACGGACGTCGAAGTGGAAACCTGCCGGATCGAGGCCGACTCACCGGCGGTGGGGAAGACCCTGGAGCAAGTTTCGATCCGACCGCGGACGGGCGCGTCGGTGATTGCGCTCACTCGGAACGGGGTGACGGAATCCAACCCAGCCGAGAAAGTCCGGTTGGAGTTGGGCGACGTGGCGGTCTTGCTGGGCACCCGCGACCAGATCCGCCGGGCCATCGGGCTTCTGGCTGACAGTAAAATTGACTGAGTTCAGGGTTTTTTGCCGGTCATCAGCTCGTACGCCTCTCGAAGCGAGCCGACTTCGATCACCGTGATGTTTCGCTGCCCGACCTGCTGATAGAGGTCCCACTCAGACGTACGCGCTTGGCCTTTCGGCACGAGCATGGTGTGCATTCTCGCTGTGGCTGCGCCTTCCAGTTTGCTCGGCAGCCCGTCAACCTCGCCGATGCGGCCGTCCGCGGTGATTGCTCCAGTAAGCACCACCCCGGGGCGTAGCGTGTCTCTGTTCCAAGCGGCCATGATGCCGACGGCCACGGCGCTGCTGGCGCTTGATCCCACCGTGAGGGCCACGTTCGTGCGGTTCTTGATCGTAACCGTCCAGTTCCGGGGATCTTCTCCGAGCACCGAGGCCGCCGCGTCAACGGCAACACGGACCCCCTCTTTCCAGTCCTCACTCACGGCCGATCCCGTGGACCGTTCGCTGAACAGGACCGTGGGACCCCGACGCTGAAGGTCTTGATCGAGTTGAATGACGATATAATGCACATTGCCGATCTCCTTCCCTCCGATGGAGCTCACGGCAAGCGCGGGGACTGTTACGAAGCGGTGAGGCTCTGCGTGGCTGGGGGACCACACCCAGATGGACGATAACGCGCTGGCCACTACAATGCCCTGAACGAAAGCCCGGCCGCCGCGTCGCTCCAATTCAGCACCCCTTTTCTCCTCCAGCTTACGCAGACGACCCGGCTTTCGCAAGAGGGCTGAAGAGGGTACGATCGGCTGTCTTCCGCCGGCTGGTCGCCTTGACAACCTGAAGAACCGCATACTATAGTGATTTTCGTTCGCTCGGCCCCGGCAGAGGGAGTGCGAGCGTTCTTACGGGAGGGGCAGCGGTTCGATGCCTCAAGCGCAGAGGTGAAACCATGAACACCACTAAGTTAGAACCGGCGACCGCGCTGGCCGAGCTTCAGGAAACGAAGCCTGATCGAGTGACGATCGTCGTGCTCAGCGGAGATATGGATCGGGTGATGTCCGCCTTCATCATCGCGACCGGTGCGGCAGCAATGGACATGCAGGTCACGATGTTCTTCACGTTTTGGGGGCTGAACGCGATTCGCCGCAAAGGGACCCCCAGCGCCGCCAAGGATTGGCTGCGTCGGATGTTCGGCTTGCTCAACAAAGGAGGCGCAGACAAGCTGCCGCTGTCCCGCTTTCATTTCTGGGGACTGGGCACCGGCATGATGAAACGGGTCATGCGCCAGCACCGGATGCCGGGCATTCCGGAGTTGATGGAAACGGCGCAGGACCTCGGCGTGCGGTTTATTGCCTGCACGACCACAATGGGGCTGATGGGGATTACCAAAGACACCTTGATCGAGGGCATCGATCAGTTGGCCGGGGTGACGACCTACCTCGCCGAGGCGAAGCAAGGAAGCGTGAATCTGTTTATCTGATAGCGAATAGCCAGCAGCAAGTAGCAAGCAGCAGTTCGGAACAGCCGATGAGTCAGGATTCTTTGCTGTTGGCTATTAGCTGCTCGCTATTTGCTATGGAGCATTCCATGATACAAGCCGATGTGAAGCTGGATACTCTGGGGTACTTCTGCCCCATGCCGATCATTATGACCTCCAAGAAAATCAAGGAACTCATGCCGGGTCAGGTCCTGGAGGTGGTGTCGGATGACGAGGGCATCAAGAAGGACATGCCTGCGTGGTGCCAAACAACCGGCCATGAGATGGTGGGCTTGGAAGAAGAAGCCAATGATGCCAAGCGAGTGTACAAGGCGTTCGTAAAGAAAACCAAACGCTAACAGAGACTTCTGCATAGACTCTTCAAGGGAGCCGGAGATGCGATCGAGCGTTTCCGGCTTTTTTTTGTCCCCAGATCCCCCCCGTTGCATCAACAGCTTCTCTCCAACATA
>CAYJUP010000027.1:0-13963 GCA_964373365.1 uncultured Nitrospiraceae bacterium | reverse complement strand
TGAACATCACGGTTCCGGAGCGGGCCGAGTACCTGCGCACGATCGTGGCGGAAGTCCAGCGGATCATCGGCCACCAGTTCTGGTTGGGGACGCAGGCGTTGGACATCGGGGCGATGACGGTGTTCTTCTACACGTTCCGGGACCGAGAGATCCTGCTGGATTGGTTCGACGAGTTGTGCGGCGCTCGTCTCACGACGAGTTGGTACCGGATCGGCGGCGTGGAACGGGATTTTACGCCGTCGTTGTTGGACAAGGTCCGACGTTTCCTCGACTACTTTCCGCCCAAAATCGATGAGTACGTGGTCTTTCTCGAAAAGAACCGCATCTGGCTCTCGCGCACGAAAGGCGTGGCGGTGATCTCGGCCGAGGACGCCATCAACTTCGGCCTCAGCGGGCCCTCGCTGCGGGGCTCCGGCGTGGATTACGATCTCCGGAAATACGAAGCGTACGGGGCCTATCCCAAGTGCGAATTCAGCGTCCCTGTGGGGAAGAACGGCGATACCTATGATCGGTACTGGGTCCGGGTCGAGGAGATGCGGGAGAGCGTGAAGATCATCCGACAATGCCTGGACCAGATGCCGGACGGCCCGATCATGGCCGACGTGCCCAGCGTCACGCTGCCCCCCAAGGACCGCGTATTCACGAATCTGGATTCGATGATCCAGCAGTTCAAGCTGTTCTCGGAGGGGTTCGACGCGCCGCCGGGCGAGATCTATTGCGGCACCGAAGCCCACAAGGGCGAGCTCGGCTTTTACATCGTCAGCAAGGGCGGCGGCAAGCCGTACCGGCTCAAGATCCGCGCCCCGTCGTTCATCCACATGGGGGCGTTCGATCATATGGCGCGGGGCTACATGATCGCGGACGCCGTGACGATCTTCGGGACCTACGATATCGTGATGGGCGAATGCGACCGGTGAGGAAGACGTGATGCGTGAACCGTTAATCGCGAGGTCATGAAAGGCACCGCGGTTAGCGTACTTCGCGTTTAACGAATAACGTTGAACGATTAACGGTGAAAGAACCATGGCATTAAAACCTGTCACAACGCCTGATGTCGAAGCGGCGACGATCGAACTGTCGATTGACGGCCGAACCGTGTCGGCCACAGACGGGGTGTCGCTCTACGACGTGATTTCGAGCACGGGGAAGATCATCGCCGCGATGTGCTACCACTACACATTCGATCCATTCGGCTCCTGCGGCATGTGTCTGGTCATGGTGGACGGGAAGAAGTCGCCGGTCCGTTCCTGCACTGCGAAAGCCACGGCCGGCATGGTGGTCCGGACCGATGGCGATGATCTGTTCCAGGCCAGGAAAAAAGCGGTCGAGAAACATTTGTCCGTCCATCCGCTGGATTGCCCCGTCTGCGACGCGGATGGTCATTGCGAATTGCAGGACATGGCGTTCCAACACCAGGTCACCACCCTGGCTAACGCCAAGCAGAAGCTGATCCCGGAGGATACCCGCAGCCTCGTCCTGGATTTCAACATGAACCGCTGTATCGCCTGCGGGGAATGCATCAACGTGTGCAAAGACGTGCTGATGATCGACGCGCTGCAGTTTATCAAGAAGGGCGGGTTCACCCAGGTGGTAGCAAAGGGCGACACCGCGCTGTCGTGCGAGTTTTGCGGAGATTGCCTGGCGGTCTGCCCGGTTGGCGCGATCACGAACAAGTATTCCAAGTATCTGTACAAGCCCTGGCAGCTCAAGAAGACCACCACAACCTGCAATTACTGCGGCGACGGCTGCCAGATGCACATCGAGACCAAGGACAACGAGGTGGTGCGCGTCACGTCCCCCCTGTCCTGGAAGAACAAGTGGGGCGACCGGGCCGAGACCGCAAAGGGACACGGCGGCATCTGCGTGCGCGGCCGGTTCGGCTTCGAGTACATTGGCAGCAAAACGCGACTCCGGCAGCCGCTGGTGCGCCGAGACGGCAAGCTGGTCGAGACGCCCTGGCTGGAGGCGATGCATTCCGTGGTGGATCGGCTGGCCGATATTAAAGCGAAGCACGGCGCCCAGGCGATTGCGGGACTGATTACGGCCCGGTGCAGCAACGAGGAGCTGTACCTGTTTCAGAAGCTCATGCGCGCGGTGATCGGGACCAACCAGCTCGACAGCAGCTCGCGCTACGGGCACCTCAACTTCGTCCATGCGGTCAAGCACGCCTTGGACGTCGGTCGGATGGCCAATGACTGGGAGGACATCACCAAGGCCAAGGCGATCCTGCTCGTGGGCACCAACATCACCGAAACTAACCCCCTGACGGCCGTACGGGTGAAAGAGGCGATCCGCGTCTATAAGTCGCAGGTGATCGTCGTGGACTCGGCCCAGACTAATATCGCGAAGCTCGCGTCGTATCCGATGATGGTGGCGCCGGGAACCGAGGGTCTGTTTGTGCGGGGTCTGGTGCAGTCGGTGATCGAGCAGGACTTGGTTGACGCGGAGGCCACCGGCAAACATCCAGAGGCGTTCGCCGCGCTCAAGCAGGCTGTCGCCGGCCTGTCCCTCGAGGCGATCGCGGCTCAAACCGGCATCTCAGCGGCTCAGATCAACGAGGCCGCCTTGATTTTCGCGGAAGCGCCGCGCGCGATTATTCTCTGCGCCGAAGGCATCGTTCGCCGGCCGGATGGATATCAGAACGTGCTGAGGCTGGTGGACCTGGCCTGGGTCACCGGCAAACTGGGCCGGCCGGGCTGCGGCGTCAACACCCTGACCGAGGAAATCAACGAGCAGGGCGCTGTGGACATGGGTGCGGCGCCGGAGTTTCTCCCAGGCCAGGCCCGGTTCGATGACGAGGCGGCACGCGACAAGTTTGCCAAGGCCTGGAGCGCCGCATTGCCTGCGGCGGCGAGCGGGGCCAACCTCATGGAGATTCTTGAGCGCTGTCGGAGCGGCGAAATCAAAGCGCTGTATGTGATCGGCGAGAATCCGCTGGCGACGTTGCCGACCTCGCGAGAGGTCAAGGCCGCCCTTGAGCGGCTGGAACTGCTGATCTGCCAGGATCCGTTTCTGACCGAGACCGCTCAGTTGGCCCACATCGTCTTGCCGGCCTGCACCTACGCCGAAAAGGAAGGGACCTTTACCAACTTGGAGGGCAAGGTCCTGCGCATCCGGCAGAGCATGGACCCCATCGGGGAGAGTCTGCCTGATTGGCACATCATGACCGCCATCGCCAGCGGGCTGGGCTATGAGCTCGAGTACGAATCCCCTCAGGATATCCAGAACGAGATCATGAAACTTCTGCCCGGCTACTACAACCTGGGACAGCCGCGGAAGCTCTCACTGAACCCGGATGCGTACCTGTCAAACGGCTACGCGGCCGAGGTGCGGAGCCGCTATCGCAGCGATCAAAACGCTGGGGCCGGAGGGAACGGCCACCGTCCGTTCGGCCTGGTCATGGGCCAGCTGCTCTATCACTCAGGCAAGCTGTCCACGCAAGCGTCGGGGCTCATCAAAATTGCGCCGAACACCGGCCGGCTCCACATGAACGCGCAGGATATCGAGCGGATGGGGCTGACCGAGGGTGCGCAGGTCCGTGTGACCTCGGCGGCGGGGTCGTTGGAGATGGGCGTGAAGGCCGACCTCGCGGTCATGCCCGGCTCCTGCTTCTTCCCGGAGCATTTCAACGAACCCCCGGTCAAGGATCTGATGCCGGTCGAGGTGGATGCCATCACCGGCGTGCCGTACTTCAAGTTCGCCTGGGTGAATATTGAAAAGGTCTCTCGATAAGAGTAAGCTCGTGCGGCTTCGTAGGGTGGAATGACCAACAAAGGAGCATGATGAGCGTCGGCGCGATGACCAAAAAGCTGCTACACGCGGCACTGTTTGACGAGATCTTGGACGCGATGAAGGTTACCTTCAGGCACATGTTTCATCGGCCGATCACGTTCCAGTATCCGCGAGAACAGCGAACCATCCCGGACGCCCACCGTGGGGCGCTGGGGCTGTTGCGCTACGATGATGGTACTGAGCGGTGCGTGGGCTGCGATCTGTGCGAAGCCGCATGCCCGTCCCATTGCATCAAGGTGGTCAGCGCCGAAGACAAGTCCCTTCCTCTGCAGCGGTACGCGAGCGAATTTTACATCGATATCACCAAGTGCGTGTTCTGCGGCTATTGCGTGGAGGCTTGCCCCGTCAATGCGCTGGCCATGACGAAGATGTACGAATATTCCACGCACGACAAACGCGCTCTTGTCTTTGACAAGAAGCGGCTCTACGAGATCGGTGAACGCTATCTTGAGGATGCTAAGAAATATCTCTACGCGCACAATCAGGAGAAGAATGACGAGATGTTCCACGACTATCGCTATTTCTTCCCCCAGTCGGTGCTCAAGCCCACGCAGCCTCTACCGAAGCACTTAC
Organism: uncultured Nitrospiraceae bacterium; assembly: GCA_964373365.1. Taxonomy (GTDB): domain Bacteria; phylum Nitrospirota; class Nitrospiria; order Nitrospirales; family Nitrospiraceae; genus CAYJUP01. Next base: position 9,598 of record CAYJUP010000027.1, on the reverse strand, counting down.
CCAAGTAGAACAAGTACATGGTCCCTGTCCTCTTCGTTTATTTCTCCTTGGTCAGCATTCTGGCAGGGGTGCTCACGGTTGCGTTGAAAAACCCTGTCCATTGCGGTGTCGCGCTGCTCACCCTGCTGCTCCACGTGGCCGGCCTGTTTTTTCTCCTGAACGCGGAGTTTCTGGGCATCGTCCAGATCATCGTGTACGCGGGCGCGATCCTGGTCCTCTATCTTTTCGTGCTGATGCTGCTCAATCTGAAGACTGAAGAACGGTCCCTTCACTCGCGATATCCCCTGTTCCTGGTCCCGGCGGTGCTCGGTTGCGTGTACCTGCTCGTGCTGATGCTGCGATCCCCGTTCGGGGGATCGAAGGGTGACGCGCCGGTGCCGGCGGTCCTCAAAGACGGGGATACCTATGCGATCGGCATTAAAATGTTCAGCGATTACTTGCTGCAGTTCGAGATCGTGGGGGTGTTCCTGCTGGGCGCGATCATCGGGGCAATTGTGCTGGCCAAAACGCCGACTGCGGCTGATTCCGAGCAGGAATAGGACGTTAAACGTGAATCGTTAACCGTGAACCGTGATGAAGGAAGTTGCAGGGTCCACCGGTAACGCCGAAGGTCGGCATTGTTGCGTTTAACGAATAACGATTAACGAATAACGGTCTTTATGGTGCCTCTCTCCGCATACGTAGCGGTCAGTGCGGTGCTGTTTACGACCGGCGTGATCGGTGTGCTGATCCGCCGGAACTTTATCATCGTCCTGATGGCAATCGAGATCATGTTGAACGCGGCCAACCTCAACTTGGTGGCGTTCTCGCATTACCTGGACTCTATGGCCGGTCAGATCGTGGCGCTCTTCGTGATCGCCATCGCGGGCGGCGAGGCAGCGGTGGGGTTGGCCATCATCATCGTGGTGTTCCGGGGGAAAATTTCAACGAACGTCGACGAGATGAATCTGTTGAAGTGGTAACGTGTTCGAGCTGCTAGTCATTCTCATCCCGACCTTTCCCCTTGCCGCTGTTCTCCTGAACGGTCTGCTGGGGAATCGCTATTCCCACGTCGTCGCCTATCGCCTCGGCTGCGGGTCGGTGGGCCTGTCGTTTCTGGGCTCGATCGTCGTGTTTGCGCACACGCTCAAGACAGGCGTCACCCGGGAAGTGACGGCCTACCAATGGATCTTCGGCGGCGACTTGCGGGTCAATCTGGCGTTCCTCATCGACCCGCTCACCTGCATCATGCTGCTGGTGGTCACCGGCGTGGGGTTCCTGATCCATCTGTACTCCATCGGGTACATGCACGGCGAGGAAGGCTTCACGCGCTTTTTCACATACATGAACCTGTTCATGGTCTCCATGCTCCTGCTGGTGATGGGGAACAACTATCTGGTCCTCTTCATCGGATGGGAAGGGGTGGGGCTCTGCTCGTATTTATTGATCGGCTACTATTACGATCGCGTCTCGGCGGCGAAGGCGGCCACCAAAGCCTTCGTCATGAACCGCATCGGTGACGCCGGATTCCTGCTGGCGATCTTTCTCGTCTTCGTAAACTTCAAGACCCTGGACTACACCCACGTCTTCGCGCAGGCTGGCCAGCTTTCGACGACCATGGCCACGGCGATCACCCTCTGCTTGCTGCTCGGAGCGATCGGGAAATCCGCCCAGATTCCTTTGTACACCTGGTTGCCGGATGCGATGGAGGGTCCTACGCCGGTCAGCGCGCTGATCCACGCGGCGACGATGGTCACGGCCGGCGTCTACATGGTCGTGCGCAATCACGTGCTCTACGACATGGCGCCGGTGGCCTTGACCACCGTGGCCTGGGTCGGCGGCCTCACGGCGCTGTTCTCGGCGACGATCGGATTGCTCCAGAACGACATCAAGCGTGTGCTGGCTTATTCCACGGTGAGCCAACTCGGGTACATGTTCCTGGCCTGCGGCATCGGCGCGTATACGGCCGCGATCTTCCACCTGATGACCCATGCCTTCTTCAAGGCCCTGCTCTTCCTCTCAGCCGGTTCCGTGATCCATGCCCTGGCGGGCGAGCAGGATATCCGCAAAATGGGCGGCCTGAAAGCCAAGATCCCGTGGACCCACGGGCTCTTCCTGGTGGGCACGCTCGCGATTGCCGGCATCTTCCCGTTGGCCGGGTTCTGGAGCAAGGACGAGATCATGGCCCACGCCTTCGTGCACGGCTATTACGTGCTGTACGCGATGGCGGCGCTCGGCGCCTTCCTGACCGCCTTCTACATGTTCCGCCTCACCTATCTCACGTTCTACGGTCAGTCGCGGGTCGATCATCATGTGGCCCAGCATATCCATGAATCCCCTGGCATCATGATCGGGCCGCTGGTGGTGCTGGCTGCGCTTTCCGTGGTGGGCGGCTTCCCCGGCGTGCCTCCCGAGGACGGGTGGTTCCATCATTTTCTCGGTCCGGTGGCCACCGCGGCTGGGACAGGTGAAGAGCACGGCGTTGGGCTCGGACTCATCGTGATCCTGATGGCGGTGGCGACCGTCATCGCCTTGCTCGGGTGGGGATTGGCCCACTACCTCTACAGCGTCCAGACCGAGGCCGCGTCGCAGTGGGCCGCCCGCGTCCCCCGCGTGTACACGACGCTCCTCAACAAATATTATGTGGACGAGTTCTACGATGCGACGGTCGTCGAGCCCGCCAAGCGTGTGGGGCTCCACTGGGACTGGTTTGACCGGAGCGTGATCGACGGGGTCGTGCGCGGCGTGGGGCGCCTGACTGAGACCGGCTCGGCACTGAGCACGGCGTTCGAGAAATACGTCATCTACGGGGTGATCAACGTCCTGGGGTACGGGAACCACCTGGCGGCTTGGTCGTGGCGGAAGCTGCAAAGCGGGAAGGTGCATCACTATGCAGCTATCATCGTGGCGGGGTTGTTCATCCTGGTGCATCTGATCCTGATATGGTGGACCGGGTCGTCGTCAGACGGCATGGCGTTAGGTAGTCGTTAACCGTTATTCGTTAATCGTTCATCGCGGCTAACGGTTCACGTTTAACGTTTCACGAATGCTTGTGTGGATTCTATGTTAGAGGAACTGACCTTCGGGTTCCCCATTCTGTCGCAACTGCTGTTCCTCCCCCTCGCGGGAGCGTTGGTGCTGTGGCTCCTGGAGGAGGAGGACCAGATCAGAAGCACGGCGCTGGCCGTGGCGGCCTTGGAACTCTTCCTGGCCATGATCGTGCTGTTCCGCTTTGTGCCGGACTCCGCCGCGATGCAGTTCTCCGAGAAACTGCAATGGATCCCGCCGCTCGGAATCAGCTACCACCTGGCGGTGGACGGGATCAGCGTGCTCTTTGTGGGCCTGACCGCCTTTCTGACGCTTCTGATCATCCTCTACTCCTGGGACACGGTCCGCTATCAGATCAAGGAGTACTTCATCGCGCTGCTGGCGCTCGAGACGACCCTCATCGGCATCTTCGTGTCGCTCGACCTGATTCTCTTTTTCGTCTTCTGGGAGCTGATGCTGATCCCCAGCTACTTCCTCATCAAGCTGTGGGGCAGCGGCGTGGATCGGCAGTACGCCGCGCTCAAATACGTGCTGTACACCTTGCTGGGCAGCGTGTTCATGCTGGTCGGCATCGTGCTGCTGAACCTGAACTACCATGACTGGGCGGTCACCCACCGCGTGGAGCCGTCTTATACCTTCGACTTCCTGCAACTGCTGGCGATCCCGATTCCGGCCGGCCGGCAGGTGTTGATCTTCTGGCTCATCTTCCTGGGGCTGGCGTTCAAGGCCCCGATCTTCCCATTCCACACCTGGTTACCGGATGCGCTGATGGAAGGCCCGATCGGCATGGCGGTGGTCCTGGCCGGACTCAAGCTCGGAACGTATGGGTTCATGCGGTTCAGTCTCCCGCTCTTGCCGGAGGCTTCACAGAGCAAGGGCGTGGTGACGGTCGTGGTGACCTTGGCGTTGATCGCGATCCTGTACGGAGCGATCGTGGCGTTGATCCAACCGGACCTGCGCCGTCTGTTGGCCTTCAGCAGCATCAGCCACCTCGGCTTCTGCGTGCTGGGCGTGTTCGCGCTGAACTTCCAGGGTCTGCAGGGCGGCTTGCTGACCATGATCAATCTGGGCTTCACCACCGCGGGGCTTTTCTTCCTGGCCGGGTTCCTGTACGTGAGGCGGCACAGCACCAACCTGTCGGCCTTCGGCGGGCTCGCGAAAAAGCTCCCGTTGCTGGCCACCTTCCTGCTGATTATCGGGCTGGCCTCGATCGGATTGCCCGGCACCAACGGGTTCGTAGGCGAGTTTCTGATTCTGCTGGGCGCCTTCAAGGCGCACTGGCTCTACGGGTCGGTGGGGGTGCTGGGCGTGATCTTGGGGGCGGCATACTTTCTGTGGTTCTACGAGCGCGCGATGTTCGGCCCGCTGGCGAAGGGTCTCCCCGCCGCCGTCGCGGACCTGAACAGCCGCGAACTGGTCATTGCCGTCTCGCTCTCCGTCATGATCTTCTGGATCGGTCTGTACCCGGCGCCGTTTCTCCGGATCATGAACGGTTCGGTACAGGCACTGGTCGAACGGCTGGAGCACGTGACGGTGGCGGCCGGAGCTGCTGAGGCGTCTCCCGTGCTCGCAGAGCGCGCACGATAAAAGGTGCCGGGGGACCCGTTGCTCGGGGCGCCCATTGCTTCTGCGGTTGCAATGGGCCAATGCAACGGGTCGATGACGCGCGCAGTTGGGGCTACCCCAGCCACCCCGTAACCTTAAAAGTGTCCATCGGTCACCTTGGTGAGGGAGAGGGTGGAGTTTCTTAGGAATCTGGTAGGGATCTGATGGCTGACTACACGCTGCTGATCATTTTGTTCGCGCCTTTTGCGGGGGCGGTGGTCCTGCTGTTCGTACCGAATCGGCAGGCGTTGCAGGTCCGCCTGATTGCAGCCACAGCGTGCGGCATCTGCATGCTCGCCTCTTTCTATCTGTTTTACGCCTACGATCCGGCGAGAGGCGGGTTCCAGTTCGTGCAGCGGTTCGAGTGGTCCAGGGAACTGGGCATTGCTTTTTACCTGGGCGTGGACGGCATCGGGACGCCGCTGGTGCTGGCCTCGTCGATCCTCTTGTTCGCCGGCATCTTCATCTCCTGGCACATCAAGGACCGCACGAAAGAGTTCTACATTTTCCTGCAGATCCTGGCCGCCGCCACCATCGGCGTCTTCATGTCGTTGGACCTCTTTTTCCTGTATTTCTTCTACGAGATGTCGGTCATCCCGATGTACGTGCTGCTGGGCGTGTGGGGCAGCCATACCAAGGGCTACCTGGACATGACCGACCCCGAGGGGCTGAAGAAACGCGACTCGGTCGGGTTCATCTTGAACTTCGCGGCGAACAGCAAAGAGTACGCCGCGATGAAGCTGACCCTGTTCCTCTCGGTGGGGGCGGTGGTCGCGCTGATGGGCATCTTGTTGATCTACAAGTTCTCGGGCCTCCATACGTTCGATATTGTGGTCCTGCGGGAGCAGACCAGGTTCTCGGGCTCGCTGGCCACGACCATCTGGCTACTGATCTTCTTCGGGTTCGCGTCGATCGCGCCGCTCTGGCCGCTGCATTCCTGGTCGCCGGTGGGGCACGCCGCGGCGCCGGCCGCCACCAGCATGCTGCACGCCGGCGTGTTGATGAAGCTCGGGCACTTCTCGATCATCCGGATCTGTTTTGAGATCTTGCCGGAGACCACGCGCGAGCTGATGCCGATCGCGGCCGTGCTCTGCATCCTCAACATCATTTACGGCGGGTTGGTGGCCTTCTATGCCAAGGACACGAAGTACGTGATCGGGTACTCCAGCTCCAGCCATATGGGCTACGTCTTCCTGGGCATGGCGGCGCTGGACTACATCAGTTTGACCGGTGCGGTGCTCTACATGTTTGCGCACGCGCTGGCGACGGGGATGCTGTTCGCCATGGCCGGCTGGGTCTACGACCAGACGCACACCCGCGACATCCCGTCCCTCGGCGGGCTGGTCAATCGGATGCCATTTGTCGCGGGCTGTTTTTTGGTCGCCTGCATGGCCTCGGTCGGCATGCCCGGTACCGTGAATTTCATCGCCGAAATCATGATCCTGGTCGGGAGCTGGAACAAATACCCGATCCAGGTCATCATCGCGGTGGTCGGAATCGTGCTGACCCTGGCCTATCTCTTCCGGATGATGCGGGGGGTGTTTTACGGGTCCATGGAAGCGAAATACAGTCGTGCGCATGACGCGGTGACGATCGTGGACCGGCTCCCGCTCTTGCTCATGATCGGCTGCAGCATTACGTTCGGGATCTTCCCCGGGCATTTCTATGATGTGATCCGATCCGGGGTGGACCCGTTGCTGGCCCGCATCATCGCGGTCGCGCCGCTGGCGGCGCAAGATCGTGAGGGGTTAGGCGTTAGGCGTGAAGCGAAGGTCCAACCTATCACGTCTAGTGCCCTGCGCCTCACTGATGACGCCTCACGCCTCACGCCTCACGCCTTACGAGGAGAAGAATGACTTTCACCTTGACCATGTCGGGATCGGACCTGCTCCTTCTCCTGCCGGAGATGCTGCTGACCTTTTGGCTGTGCGTGGTCCTGATCGTGGACTTCGCGCTGCCGCGGCTGCCTAAGGACCGGCTGGCGTATCTGAGCGTGGCCGGCCTGGCGGTTGTGCTGGCCAATCTGGCCTGGTTCGACCTGGCGGGGGTCACCGGCACCTTGTTCGCCCACATGTTCGTGGTGGACCGGCTGGCGCTGTTCTTTAAGATCTTCATCGTGGGCGCCACGATCCTGGTGATTCTGGCCTCGGTGGACTATGTCCGGCGGTTCCGGTTTTTCAAAGGCGAGTATTATTTTCTTGTCCTGATGTCGGCCCTGGGCATGATGTTCATGGCCTCGGCCAACGACCTGCTGTCGGTTTTCATCACGCTGGAGTTCAGCACGTTCGGCTTCTACGTCATGGTGGCGTATCTCCGGGACGACCTGCGCTCGAGCGAGGCCGGGCTCAAGTTTTTCATCCTGGGCGTGTTCGTGGCGGGGCTCTTGGCGTACGGCATCAGCCTCGTCTACGGCGAGACCGGGAAGATTGTGTTTTCGGACATCGCGTCGGCCCCGGCCACCCCCGGCCTGATCATCGGCTTCCTGCTCATCTTCGCGGCGCTGGGCTTCAAGATCGGGGCGGTGCCGTTTCATTCGTGGATCCCCGACACCTATCACGGCGCGCCCACGCCGGTCACCGCGTTTCTGTCCATCGCGCCCAAGGGGGCCGCGTTCGCCATCCTCCTCCGGATGTTCTTCGTATCGCTGGCCACCTTCAAGCCGGCATGGGCCCTGCTGCTGGTCGGCGCCTCGATCCTGTCCATGACGTACGGGAACATCGTGGCGATCGCCCAGCGGAACATCAAGCGGCTGCTGGCCTATTCCGGGATCGCGCAGATCGGCAACATCCTCATCGGGCTGGCGGCCGGCACCAAGATGGGCAGCGACGCCATCCTGTTCTACCTGCTGACCTATCTGTTCGCCAACCTGGGCGCGTTCGCGATCGTGATTGCGGTCGGCAATCTGATCCAGAGTGATGAAATCGAAGACTACAACGGCCTGAACCGACGCTCCCCGTTCTTGGCCTTCGCCATGTTGGTCTTTCTGCTGTCGCTGGCCGGGGTCCCGCCGCTGGCCGGGTTCATCGGCAAGCTCTACATCTTCCTGGCGGCGATCAACGAGGGGCTCTACACGCTGATCATCGTGGGGCTGATCAATATCGTGATCTCGATGTACTACTACCTGGTCGTGGTCAAGAAGATGTACATCAACGAACCGACGAACCCCTCGCCGCTCAGCATCTCGATCCCGATGAAGGCGGTGGTATATATCAGCCTGGCCGGCACCCTGATCCTGGGGGTCTATCCCCAGCCGTTCATTGATTGGGTGGTGGCCGCTACTCTGATGTTCTCGAACCTGGCCGGTCCCTCCGCCGCAGTGCCGTCTACGGTCCTCCCGTTCGGTGGCTGAACTCCACAATTCTACTGCGCGCCCTTTCATAAATCCTGTTCCATTCTCTGGAACCGGGTAGTTGATCTTTTCAGTGTTTCGGTGCATCCTGTGGCGGCGTGAGATGCGAAAAGAAACGCTTTCGGGTTCAGGGGGACTAGGCAACGAACCTGTATGACCAGTGGGAGGACGATGGAAGATAAACGCGATGCACAAATCCTGGCAGAGGGGTTTGTGCGGGCGATCCCCTTTTCAATCAAGTGTCTGATTTCCACTGTCGGGTCCCTGTGTATTGTTGCTCTCGTCACATTTCCGGCGCTCGCAGATAGCCCAAAGGAAGCATTCACTAAAGACCTTGTGAAACTTTCAGGACTTGAGCGGCAGCTCCGGCAGGTCCCACTAGTAGCTGTAGCAGGGCTGGCTGAACAGCAAGGAAAGTTGCCCCCGGAACTTTACAATTCCCTTCAGCGAATAGTGAGAGATGCATTTAATGCGGAGAGGATGCAAAGGAACGTTACGAAGCGCATTGAGAGGAATCTGGATACGGGGACTATGCGGAAGACGCTGAACTGGCTCCAATCAGACTTGGGGAAGAAGGTTGCCAGGCTTGAGGATGCTGCATCAACACCACAGGCTTTTAAAGAGATACGAGCCCTTGCTAGGCAACTACACATCACGCCGCCGCCTCAACATCGAATTGAGCTGGCTCGGCGGCTTGACTCAGCTACCAGTTCCACGGAATTCATGGTGAACATTTTGGAGTCCACTGCGATGGCACTTGTCAAGGCGTTGGATGCGGCCCAACCAACGGAACAACAAGTTGGAGAGTATGAACTGCGGAGACAAATAGGAACACAGCGTCCAAAATTGTGGGAGACCTACCGTCAGGTATCGACTGTCAGTGTTCTATACACATATAACACTTTGAGCGACGCTGAGCTTGAGCGATATCTGGACTTCTTGGAGTCTAAAGTGGGTGGAGACTATCAATACGTTGTGAGTGTGGCCATGCGGGAGGCACTCTTAGACGCCAGCGACGATACGGCGAAAGCCATAGTCCAAGTCATGACAAAGATTAATAGAAAGGGTGCTCATGCGGTACCGTGAGTGAAGTGATCTCGTACGTTGCGGCGGCGCGAAAAGCAAACACGTTGGTTCGGAAGCAGGCGAACTGAACTCTATCACCAGGAGGGAGGACGATGGGAGAGAAAGGTTATGGTCAGATGCTGGCTGAGGGGTTTGTGCGGGCCATTCCATGGGCGGTCGTGTTTTCACTGACGGTGTTGGTCACTGCGAGGCTCCTCATGGGCATGCTTGCGCCGGAAATCAAGAAGGGAATCGAATACGGGGCGAATGCGGTCATCACCGGATCCGTGGGAACGGCCTTAAGTAATGAGCTGTTGCCGAAGATCAAGCAAAACGCGAAGGAAGCGATCGAGTTCACGGTCACCACGGTGGACAACAAGCTGATTAAGTCGCACGAGAAACGGAAATAGCGGACGCGCCGCCACCTCCTCCAAGGAAGCTCCTGTTTGGCCGCAAGGCACGACTGGTGTCTCGGATCACGGCGTTACGACGCTGTGTAGATCCCAGCACTTCGCGGAACATCTTTTGCGCCAACTTCCCTAATTTTCCAGC
>CAYJUP010000026.1:0-14707 GCA_964373365.1 uncultured Nitrospiraceae bacterium | reverse complement strand
TTCGGCAGCTTCAGTCATTTGCCTTAGGAGCTTCTGAAATGCCTCCTGTAGTTCGGTGACTCCTTCGATGAAGCTTCCTTATGTTCCTTTACGTTAAAAAGAGCTTCTACGGTATTTCTGATTTCGAATAATGTTCGAAGAGAGTTCCTGTAGAAGTACATCCGGCGCCATTCTGATGAGTTTTCATCAAGCTGCTCCAAGCCATTGTCATCAGTGAGATAAGCACCGCGTATGGCCATCCCCTGAAGTTCAAGGAAATAGTCCTGCCTTAAAATGCAAAGCCTCGCTACTACTGTTGCGATGATGTCCTGCGGTGGGAACCACTCCGCGAATCGGATGAAGTGAGTATGGGTTCTCACGAAAAATGAAGATTAAGCCGTAGAACGAGCACAATTTCGAGCACAATCACCTCTCGCGGCGCGGCCACTCCTCCTCTAAGAGGTCTCACAGCAAGGGGCAGTTGTCGGCGACCACTGAGGTGATCTCTCCGTGAAAATTGGTGTTGAAGGCCTTGCGGCAGATCCTGTGAAGCCCACCGTACTTGTTGAACTCTCGTTCAATATAAATGATACTTCTGCCGCCGTGTCCGAACGCCTCTTCCTGTGATGGAGGACCACACACTCTGATCAGCTCATCACGATGATGGTTGAACCAATCGCTCATGATGGCATTTCGACCAGGCGTCCCACCACAGGCGACAACAGAGATCATCAGTAACACAGAAAGCCATCTCATAGTCGTTCCTCACACAGTTGAATTGTCTGTCGAAACGCGCGAAAGAATTGGTGCCCCCGACACGAATTGAACGTGCGGCGCGCGGTTTAGGAAACCGCTGCTCTATCCAACTGAGCTACGGGGGCATGGGCGTACGATACCGAACGGGTAGCGGAAAGTCCAGCCGGAATGAGCGAGAGCGCAAAAGGGAACGAATGGACTGTGTGAGTTCCGGACTAGCGTGCGCCGGGCACGACTAGGATTGCTTTCCGGTTCGCCTCGTCTCGTTCGCAGCTTTGTTGTGCGATCATGCGCTGGCCGGCGGTTGCATCCTGGGGAATCCTGGCCATGCAGGCCTGCAACGTGTCTTCTTGTGCACCGGACGCGGCGGCCCCGGCTCCTCCGGTCGGGGTGGATGGAGCGCCGGTGGAAACCGTGCCGGACATGGAGGACCCGCTGTCCCCGGGGGACCCGCTTTCAGAGGTTGCGCAGGCGCCTGTGAGGAGCGCCGACGTGGTCAGCAGCAACAAGACTCCGGATCGCCCGATCTTCATGGGCCTATCCCTCCTTCGTTCACGGGAGCATGGCGTTGAAGATAATCAAGCGGTCAGTAAAAGGCAAGGTATCAGGGGGTCCTGCCGCCGGCTTGAGCGGTTTTGGCCAGCAGGTCACGCTTGGCCGGGATCTGCGTGAGAATGTCGGACCGGGCTTGGTAGATGCCGGGGAGGCCTTGCCCGATCGCGTACACCAACCCCCCCCCACGCGCACCCAGGACCAGCCTGCCGCGGACCTGTCCGTCTTTCCCCGTCGCCCTGAACTCCGCGGCCGGGGACGCCAGACCGTAGGGCGCCAGCGGTCCAGTCTGCTTGACCACTCGCAGCTCGGCCGGCAGCTCCGCGACCCGGCTTACGAATAGGTCCACGGCCTGCTGGTCCAATTTCTGGTTCGGTTGGTCCTCGATGGCCCAGCCCTTGTTCTGGCCATCGCTCTGCCCCTGGCTCTGATTGACCAGCACGTACTGCTCCTCCCGGGTCTTCACGGACAGCCTGGCGATCTCGTCCCAATTCATCCCCAGCAGGCGTTTATCTTGCAGGGCGAACAGCTCCTTGGTCAGGTCCTTGATCGCGGTTGGATTAATCCGGTAAATCGGGGAGTCAGGGGCGGTGACCGCATAGGCCTCTCCGCTGGCCGGATCGGGCAGGTACAGTTTGACCGTCTGCTTCACGCCGGCCGCGTACACGGTGATCTTGGCCTCCGGTTTCGAAAGTCGCTTCGCAAGTGAGGCATGCTCCGGTCCCGGATCGACGAACCCGAGGGCTTTAAGATCTTGCAGCTTCATGAGCAGCGTACGGACCGTCGTTTGGTCGGCCTTCGCTTCAACCGGGAAACGGATTTTCCACTTTTTGTCCTTCTCGCCCGTCTCATTCGTGCGGTACAGCACGATCTCGGTTGGCGGGTAGGTCAGCCGCAACCGCTCGGCTTCGGTCTGCTCGAAGCGCAGCACCTCTTTTTTCCGAAAGGTGTACACCGTCTTATTGAGGAAGTCCTTGGGAGCGAGGTCGGTCAGCAGGATTTTCCGGTCCGACGCCCGCATGGCGTACAGAGTGGATGAGAGAGGCCCGCTGTCCCCCAGTGACAAGGTCTCCTGACGCGAGCCTCCCGTCACGGTCAGGACGACAGAGGGCTTCTCGAGGCCGAACGGCGCGAGCGCGGTTGCCGGCTCCTCCACCACCCGTGAGACCTTGCCCAGCACCAGCGCCCGGAGCAGGGAATCCACTTCTCGGGAGTCCGCGTCGGTCTGAAGCGGCGCGGCAATCTTCCAGGTTCGATTCTCGCCGGGAGCCAGGACGATTTCGCCCGCCTCCGAGCGCAGCGTCAGGCCGGTGATGTCGCGCGCTTCGAACGGCAGGATCTTCTTTGCCTGCGTCTCGGTCAGGGTCTGGGTGCGTTCGGCGGGGAGTTCCACGAAATAGACGTATGCGCCCAGCCCTGCCAGCACCACGGCCATCAGAAGTGTGAGCCAATGTCCTTTCATGAACATGGTCACCAGTTTAGCAGACTGCTGAAAAACCTTTGTAAGTATGCGATGCCACTTGCTTTGGATGGCAGCTCACTGAAAAGCCGTAATCTCCAGGATGCTGAAACACCTGGTCGGGGCACGAAGCATGGGCTGTGGGGAAGACGCGTGGCATGAAACACGAGGCAACGTGGAAACCCTATAGCCTATGGCCTATCACCCATAGCCTCATCCCGGCTAGAGGCGCCGCCGTTTTCTCCAAATCGTCAGGCCCCAGAGGAAGGTCAGTACCGGAAGGAAGAACACCTGGACGTAGAGGAGACTTCGTTCCTGAGTGGGGTTCGGGATGAAAGGTCGGAACGCCGGTTCCTTGGGCGTGATCGAGATCAGCTCCCGTTCCTCCGCCAGCCATCCTAGTGCGTGCAGCAGAAAATCGGTGTTGCCGGGAAAGTTGACATAGGCGTTGCTGGCGAAGGAAGAATTGCCGACCACCACGATGGCCGCGCGTCGCTTGCCTTCCTCGGGGGCCTTCTTGGGGGTGAGGGCGGCGGCCAGGGGCAGCGGGCCCTGCACGTCCTCCGTCGCGCTGAAGCTGACGACGCGGCCTTTCAGATCTCTCAGATTCGTTTCGGCCCAACTCCGCGCCGAGGTGCGGGCCAGCGGGACAAAATCCCAATCTTTCCCGGCTTCGTCGTGAAAAATCAGATGTCGTGACACCGGGAACAGCACAATGGAGGTCAGATCCTGGGTAATCTCGTGTTCGGTGAACGTGCGGCCTATCAAGAAAGTCAGTTCACCTTGCGCCAACCGGTCCTGCAGGTCCACCAACACCCCCCGTCCCGCCTCGATCCCCCACTGCCGCAAGAGGTCATCCAATTCTGCCTTCGAGTCGGGGTCCAGCAGCATCAGCAGACGGCCGCCATCGGCCACGTAGCGGCTGATGCGGTCTTTTTCTTCGCGGGTCACCGGGCGCTGGGGTCCGGCCAGGACCAGGACCGACGCGTCGTGCGGCACCGCGCTTTCTTGGAGCAACACGACCGTGCCCACATCGTAGCCCTGTTTGACCAGTGCTTCCTTCGCCGTCGAGAGCCCGCCGCGTTCCTGGTCCGAGATGCCGCGCTCGCCATGGCCTTCCAGAAACAGCACCCGCTTCTTCGTATCCTTGGAGACCCGGATCAGCGCCCCGGTCAACTCGGCCTCGGACGGCGCGGTGACGCGGGTCGATTGAGTCCCGCTCTCGAACACCGCGGTGTCGGTCCGAGAGATGCCGTACTGACGGGCCACGCCGGGGCGCCGTTCCGGGTCCACGTACTCCACCTTGAGTTTGTCGCTTGCTTGTTTGTAGCCGTCGAGCAGATCGCGGTACGTGTTGAAGGCCTGGCTCCGCTCTTGCGTAAAGACCGTGACTTTGACCTCCCGGTTCAAGCTTCGGAGCACCCGGTGCGTTTGGGGGGCCAGCGTGAAATGCTGAGTCTCAGAGAAATCCCATCGCTGTGAATGGCGCGCCGCGAGGAAGTTGACGATCACCAGGATGCCCACGAACAGCAGCACCATCAACATGCTGTTGAAGCCGAGGCGCGTGGAGCGGCGGACCGAGAAGGCTTTGAGGGTCTCGAAATGAGCCACAAAAAACGCGATCAGACAGACGAGCGCGAGCCCCTCGCCGAGAGTGACCAGCCACAGCATCTCTGGGGCCAGACTGTACGCGATCAGGCCGGCCACAGCCATGACCCCGCCGGCAATCCCGAGAAGTTTTGGCAACTGGTTCATTGAGCGTGTCCGATGTCCCTTTCGTTTCCTACTTCCGAGGGTGCCCGGCCTGGCCTCTATTGCGCGCGTCCACCGAGCACTCTCGTCTATCTAACTCTCCTAATGATCTTGAGTGCGCGGTGCGCGAGCACGGAGGATAGGCCGGGCACCCTCGGACCCCTCATTTCCACCGCTGGGACTCCACCACGCGGTGGGCCAGAAAGAGCATCAGGACCATGCCGCAGACAAAATAGACGAGGTCCTTGGTGTCCACCAGGCCGCGGACCAGCCGATCGTAATGCTCGATGAAGGAGAGGTAGGAGAGGGCGTTTCCGACGGGGTTGTCACCGAGCACTGCCCCCAGCGCGCCCAACAGCCAGATCAGGATCAACAGACCGAAGCTGAGGAAGGCGGCCACGATCTGATTTTCGGTCAAGGCTGAGGCCAGGACGCCGGCGGCCAGGAACAGCGCCCCCATCAGCGCGAGCCCCAGGTATCCGGTCAGGACCGGCCGCCAGTCAAAACTGCTGTAGACCGACAGGATCAACGGAACGATGCCGGTCAACGCCAAGAGGCCCAAGAAGATCAGGCAGACGCCCAGAAACTTTCCAAGAACGACCTCATTGATGCCGATCGGAGAGGTCATGAGCAGCTCGAAAGTTCGCAGCTTGCGCTCCTCCGCGAACAGACGCATGGTGAGAATCGGGAGCACCAACAGGATGACAATCGCCGTACTGTAAAACGTGGGCCGGAACACCAGGTCGTTCAGGTTGAGCTGGGCCGCCGCTCCCTGAATCTGCATCATCCTGACCGCTTGATTGCCCGCGTTCACGACGGCCAGGTAGGACAGCACGCCGAAGATCAGCAGAAAGACCGCGCTCACCACATAGACGACCGGCGAGACGAAATACGAGCGCAGTTCCTTCGCAACGATGGCGTTCACCGGGGTCATGCTTGGGTGTGCTTCTCCATCTGTGCTTCTCCCGGCGCCTCTCCCGCACTCACCATGCCTTCTTCATGCTGGGTCAGGCGGAGAAACACGTCTTCCAGCGTCATCGAGACCGTCTTTAACTCGAGCAACCCCCAGCCGTTTCCGACCACGAACCGGGCAATCTCATCCCGCCGGTCCTCGCCCAGTTCGCATTCCAGGAGGAATGCGCCTGTCTCCGTCGGCTCGAAGACACTCAGCACACCCGGCAACGCGCGGAAGCGATCGGCCAGATTGGCCGGCGGCGCCTTCACCGTCACGCTAATTTTTTCGGATTGGCGCAGCCGCGCGGACAGACGCTGCGGGCTATCCACCGCGACGATCCGACCGTTGTTGATGATGACCACTCGCTGGCAGACCGCCGTGGCTTCCGGCAAGATGTGCGTGCTGAGAATCACCGTGTGGGAGCCGGCCAGGCTTTTGATGAGCTCGCGGATCTCGATGATCTGTTTTGGATCCAGCCCCATAGTCGGTTCGTCGAGAATCAAGACCGGTGGGTCGTGCAGCAGGACTTGGGCCAGCCCGACCCGCTGCTGGTATCCTCGGGAGAGATTGGCGATCAAGCGATCGCGCACGTCGCCCAACGCCAATCGTTCCATCACGCGATCCAATCCGCTGCGCAGGTCCTTTGCGCGCATGCCTTTGATCCGGCCCACGAACGTCAAGTACTCCGTGACCGTCAACTCTTGGTACAGCGGCGGGGTCTCGGGCAAATACCCGATGCGTCGCTTGACCTCCATGGGCTGTTCGAAGCAGTCGAACCCGGCTACCCGCGCGGCTCCTTCGGTGGCCGGCATAAAGCAGGTTAAAATCCGCATCGTCGTGGTTTTGCCGGCTCCGTTGGGGCCGAGGAAGGCCAGCACCTCTCCCTTATCCACCGTGAAGGTGACCCGTTCGATGGCCGTGAAGTCTCCGTAGCGTTTGGTGACGTTCTGGACTTCAATCATCGCGAAGCTGATCCCGCTGCGGTCGGTTCTCTCCTTCTTGTCTTCTTTGCTTGTCTTCTTTGCAGATGGACCCGCTACCTCGATATACAGCAGCGGGTCCGCGCGGAATCTTACTCAGTCTATTCAGGACCGTCAAGAGCGGTTGACTCCTGAGCGATCCATGCACAAAGTTTTTCTCATCTTTTTGCTCTTTAACCGTAGTTTTGAATCTGCTATGGTGGGAACATTATCATCATCGGGGCTTGCATGGTGCGGGGAGGGAGTGCAGTGGTCAAGAGAGAAAACAGATTCTTGGTCTGGGCATTGATGGTGGTGGCCGAAGTTGTCGGAACGGTGGCTCCGTTCGCCGCATCGGCGGGCGCACTTTGTACTGCAGTAATGCCCAGTCGAAGTTGATGTATCCCATCCAAACCATGATCCACAGCTAACGAGGAGGTTGATGTGAAACCGCGCACAGTTCTGCTTGCATTCGGTGTCGGACTCATGGCGCTGGCCGGCTGCGCCGGCAAAGGTGAAGTCGTTACCTTAGATATCCGGGCGGGTCAGCCGGGTCCCGAGGCCATGGCCAAGAAAGCCGACGGGGTGAGCGTTGCGGTGACCGCCTTCGAAGACGCGCGGTCGGAGAAGAGACGGTTGGGAACCCGTCACCACCTGTGGGGGGGCGAGACCTACTTCAATGTGCCGGGCGGCAAGCCCGGCGATGTCGTGCCCGCGGTCATCGTCGATTATCTGAAGCAGAAGGGGTGGCGTGCTGAGGTGGCGAAAACAGGAGGCGCGGACGTCACGCTCACCGGAAAGGTGTTGGATTTGTCGGTGGACGCCAAGAGCAAGTTCTTCTCGACCGAGATCACGGTCAAGACCAAGATGGCGATCCAGGCGCAGAACGCTGCGGACGGCAGTGTCATCCGTATGACGTTGAACGGTGATGGCTCGCAGAGCGTCTTCTGGTTCGAACCGGAAGATGCGCAGAGCCTCGTGAATGACATTCTGACGGATAGTCTCGAAAAGTTGGTGGCCAACACCAAAGTCGAAAACAAGCTGTTGCGGCTGAAGTAAATGTCGGCTTTATGGCGACGGACTTGCAGCCGATTGGGCCGCCTTCTCCATCCGATAGACTTCCAGAAGGCTCCTGCCCACCGCGACAACCAGCGGTCCGGCCACAAGACCCAGCAGGCCGAACAGTTGGATACCTCCCAGGACGCTGAAGAACACCAACAGAGGGTGCAGAGATCGGATACAGTTACCCGTGATGACAGCCCACATCGATGACATCGAGCGCTTGGTTCGGGCCGAGCACTGGGACCCGTTCGTCCTCTTGGGTCCGCATCCCACCACAGCCAATGGGAAGCCGGCTGTCGTCGTTCGTGCGTTTCTGCCGGAGGCTCGTGACGCCAGTGTTCTGATCGACGCCGGCCTCCTGCCGGGTGAGCGAGGGAGCCAACCGGTCCCCATGAGGACGGTCCATCCTGCCGGGCTGTTCGAAGCCACCGTGCCCGGCGTCATTGACAAGACGCGCTATCGGCTGAGGGTGACCGACCGCAAGGGAGGTGTCACGGAACGCCACGATCCCTATGCCTATCCGCCGCTGCTCACGGATTTCGACCTGCATCTGTTTGGAGAAGGTCGCCACTACCGGGCCTACGACATGCTGGGGGCGCACATCCGCACCGTGGAGGGAGTCGCCGGCGTGGGTTTCGTGGTCTGGGCTCCCAATGCCATGCGGGTGAGCGTCGTCGGTGATTTCAATGGCTGGGACGGTCGGCGCCATCCCATGCGGAACCGCGGCAACACGGGACTCTGGGAACTCTTCATTCCGGACATTCTGAAAGGCGCGGCCTATAAATATGAAATTCGACCGCGGGATCGGGACGTTCCCCTCTTGAAAGCCGACCCCTATGCCTTCGCGGCTGAGCTCCGGCCGAAGACGGCGTCGATTGTCCGGAGTCTTGCCGGCTACCAGTGGGGAGATCAGCGGTGGATGGAGGAGCGCGCCGCTGGCGATCCGCTGGCTGGTCCCCTGGCGATTTATGAAGTCCATCTCGGGTCGTGGGCGAGGGTGCCGGAGGAAGGAGACCGCTGGCTGACCTATCGAGAACTTGCCGCTAAGCTCATTCCCTATGTGAAGGAGATGGGGTATACGCATCTGGAGCTGCTGCCGGTCACCGAGCATCCGTTTGATGGGTCATGGGGCTACCAGACGACCGGCTACTTCGCGCCCACGAGCCGGTTTGGCCAGCCGGAGGATTTCATGGCGTTTGTGGATGCCTGCCATCAGGCCGGCATCGGCGTGATGGTGGACTGGGTGCCGGCGCATTTTCCGGACGATCCGCACGGGCTGGCCTGGTTTGATGGGACGTACCTCTATGATCATGAGGACCCCCGGCTGGGGCACCATCCAGAGTGGCACAGTCGCATTTTCAACTTTGGGCGCGTGGAGGTGCGCAATTTCCTGCTCAATAGCGCCCTGTTCTGGCTGGACCGGTATCACATTGACGGCCTGCGCGTGGACGCGGTGGCCTCCATGCTGTACCTGGACTATGCCCGGAACCCGGGTGAGTGGATCCCCAACCGCTTCGGAGGCAAGGAAAACCTCGATGCGATCGAGTTTCTCAAAGAGTTCAACGTCGTGGTCCACCGGGAGTACCCGGGCGTGCTGACCATCGCGGAAGAATCAACCGCCTGGCCGGGGGTCTCGCGCCCGACCTACGCGGGCGGGTTGGGCTTCAGCCTCAAATGGAACATGGGGTGGATGCACGACATGCTGGAATATTTCTGCTTTGATCCGGTGCATCGGAAATATCACCAGGGCAAGATCACGTTCGGCCTGCTCTACGCCTTCACCGAGAATTTCGTGCTGGTGCTCTCCCATGACGAAGTGGTGCACGGGAAACGGGCGCTCCTGGATAAAATGCCGGGCGACCACTGGCAGCGGTTCGCCAACCTACGGGCGCTCTTCGGCTACATGTACGGGCATCCCGGAAAGAAGATGCTGTTCATGGGGGGCGAGTTCGGACAGTGGTGGGAGTGGAACCACGACGAGAGCTTGCAGTGGCATCTGCTCCAGAATGAGTCGCACCGCGGTCTCCAGCGGTGCGTCCGCGATCTCAACCGGCTCTACCAGGCCGAACCGGCGCTGCACCAGGTGGACTTCGACTGGCCCGGATTTCAGTGGATCGACTTCGGGGATGCGGATCAGTCAGTGATCGCGTTCATTCGCCGCGCGAAGGATGCGGCCAACTTCCTGGTCTGCGTCTGCAATTTCACGCCGGTCCCGCGGCTTGGGTATCGGATTGGCGTCCCTGCGCCGGGCTGGTACCAGGAACTGCTGAACACCGACGCCGCATCCTACGGAGGAAGCAACCTGGGCAATGACGACAGGGTCCAGGCCGAACGGACGCCCTGCCACGGGTTACCCTATTCGGTCGCGCTGACTCTCCCGCCGCTGGCCGTGCTTTTCCTGAAGCCGACGTGAGTAGCTGCCAACCGCCGGATCGTCTTCAAGTTGCGGAGGTCGTCGGCATCCGAGGTCTTGGGGGTCTCCAAGACCATCGGGATGCGCCGGAGGAGGGGATGGGTGAGGAGCGCGCGAAACCCGTTCAGCCCGATCTCGCCAAGCCCGATGTGCTGATGGCGGTCCACCCGGCAGCCCAGTCCCTTTTTCGAGTCGTTGGCATGGATCACTTTGACGGATGACAGACCGACCGCCCGATCGATGGCCCGGACGACCGTCTCCACGCCGACCGGCGTCGTCACATCATAGCCTGCCGCAAGCGTATGGCAGGTGTCCAGACAGACCCCCATCCGATCGGATCCGACCCGGTGCATGATCTCGCCCAGTTCCTCGAAACGCGCCCCGACCTCCCCTCGCTCGCCGGCGGTGTTCTCCAGCAGCACCATGGTCGAGAATCGCAAGGAGCGGGACGGCTGATGTTCCAGGACTCGCTTCAGGGCCTCGACGACCCGCTCGATCCCGTCTGTTTGCTCTGCTTGCACACTGCCCACATGCAGGACCAGGAAGTCGGCTCCCATGGCGTCGCACCGATCGAGCTCATCTGCGAGGGCGACAATCGACTTCTCATACAGCGCCGGATGAGCTGAGGCCAGGTTGATGAGATACGGGGCGTGGACGATGAATGGGCTGATGTCCACATCATGCCGCAGTCTCAGCGCCCGATCCGCGTCCGCCTGGTCCAGGGGACGCGCGGCCCAGCCCCGTGGGCTTTTCGAAAACACCTGCATGGTGTGACACCCGAGCGCCCGCGCGTGCTGGACCGCCTTGGCCAGGCCGCCGGCGATGCTGACATGCGCGCCGACCCGGATGCTTTCCGGAAGGATGGCTGAGCGTGTCGCCGGGGGCGCCGCGCCCGATCGTGCCGGCTTCGATCGAGATGTCATGGTGGTCTCGTTTCCTTCTTGAGGATGACACCATCCTATCGACCGACCGGAACGAGAGTCAACGACCAACAATTTTGGACAATCACAAAAAGTCTGAACAACCCCCTTGACTTGCTCTTCGAGGCTTTGTTACAGTCAGCGCACTTCAGTTCTTCATCTTCCATTCATCCCCAGTGGTTGGGCGAATCCTGGTATCCCGTCCGTAGCTTTCGAGTGGAGCGAAGCGAAGGTGTGCGATCTGAGATACATGGGACGGAGTGCGCTGCGGTAGTACTGGAGGGAACCTTGAGTGTAAGACGAAGACGAACACAACGATGCAACATGTGGGTGCTGTTGGCTACGGTGAGCCTTATGATCAATGCGTGCACGTCTCTGCCAAAGGGTCAGGCGGAGATGGATGTGGGAATGAAGGAGCGCGGCATTGCCTCCTGGTACGGCGAGAACTTTCATGGGTGGGTCACGGCCAACGGAGAGATTTACGACATGGAAGCGTTGACGGGTGCGCACCGAACGCTCCCGTTGGGAACCGTGGTGAGGGTGACGAACGTGGTGAACGGGGAACGAGTTCGAGTGCGCATCAATGACCGGGGTCCTTACGTGAACGGGCGCATCCTTGATCTGTCCTTTGCGGCGGCCCGGCAGCTTGATATGGTGGAACACGGCATTTCGGCGGTGCAGTTAGAGGTCATCGGGTATCAGGGGGAGGAGTGGCTTCTCACCGATGAACGGGGGGGGATGACTTCGTGGACTCTCGCCCCGCTGGAAGATGGTCCTCTGCCGGTTCACCCTGAAACAGCTCGACCTTCGTGCGGGTGGCTGATCCATAACGAAGCGCGCGGGGAGCGTAGTTTCCGTCTACCCCCTGGCGACTTCATCCGCCAGCGACGCGTCCGTCGTGTGGCAGATATCCTGGCGGCCGAGCACCGGGTCTATGCCGTGGCCGCCCTGCAGATCCCCTAACCCTGCGACATTCCCTTCTGTCTCCTTTCCCATCGTGTTGACAGCCTCGACGTGGCTCTACTACACTGAGGGCCGTGGACCGATCTTTCCTGATCATGTGATCTGAAAACGAGGGAGGACAGTGAGCCAATGTCAAAGAAGACCCCGGCGGGGGCCGACGAAGCGCGTCTGAAGACGAAGGTAAGGGCAATACTCGCCGCCACCGAGAATCCGGAAGGTGATGCGGCGCTCCGATCACTGCACAAGCGTCTGAAACGCATTCAGCGTAAGCGGCGACGCCTTGAGGCCAGGAAACGGCACGCGATGGGTAAGAAGAAGGCGGGGGCAGAGGCCAAGGCCGAAGCCAAGGCAGAAACGCCTGCCGAGGCGTAGTCCTGCTCCCTGCACACATCATTGATATCCTGGAGTTGAACTGGCCGACGGAGATGAGAGCATGAGCGAAGACACGAAGAAGCCGGCGGAAGTGTCCCCCTCCGATCCCTCCGAATCGGGCGATGAGCTGACCGACCAGGTTTCGGACGCCATCGCGATGACATCCGAATGGGCTTCCGAACAGACGGCGACGGACCAGCTTCCCACCGAGGCGACCGAAGACGTGGTCTTGGAAGAAGAGCGGGTCAAGGATGAGATCGAAATCCAGATCGATCTTCTGAAAGATCAGGATTGGGCGGTGCGCCGCGAGGCGGTCATCACGCTGGGCGAGATGGGCGACGAGCGCTGCGTCGAGCCCCTCGTTCGCTCGCTCCGGGATGGCGATTGGCAGGTACGGGAAGTGGCCATCGAGGCGCTCGGCATGGTCGGCTCCCCGGCGGTCGAGCTGCTCATCAAGCAGTTGCGGGACTGGGACATCCGGAAGTACGCCATCAAGGCGCTGGGAAAGATCAGAGACGAGCGGGTCTTGGAACCCTTGATCGCTCAGTTACGGAGCGATGAGTTCAAGGAAGACGCGACCGACGCCCTTGTCGAGCTCGGCCAACCGGCGATGGAGACGCTCGTGAAAGCGCTGAAGGACAAGGACGAGAATGTCCGGAAGCAGGCGGTCATCGCACTCGGGCGCATCCAGGATCCTGCGGCTGTTGATGCGTTGATCGAGATGCTGCAGGACAGGGACTGGTTCACCCGCTTGACCGCCGCGGCAGCGCTTGAAAAGATTGGCGACGAACGGGGGCGTGACGCCATCAAGCCCCTCCTCAGGGATCCGGATCTGGTCGTGAAGATGCGCGTCGAGCGGATTCTCGCCGCCTGGAAAAAGAAGACCGCCACCGCCTGAGCCCGTTTCTTCCTCACTGCTGTGCCATCATCGCATCCAACGCTTTTTGGATCTCGTCCAGCTTCGTTCGAGGCACTGCCTTTCCCACCGAGAGTTCCAGTTGCGCCTCCCGGACTTTTGTAACCAGCGGCCTGATCGTGGACGTCCGCCCGCTGTCCCGTTCCGCGTTGCTCGCCTTCTCCAGTTGGTCGACCGCCTCCGACAGCTCCTTGGCGGCGTTTCCGAAGTTCCGATCCAGCATGTCTGATTTCGCCTGGATCAGCCGTGATTTTGCATCGACCAGCCCCTGGCGCTGCCTCAAGTTCCGTTCGAGGCCCAGGGTGGTATCGAGGACGTTGCGCGACAGATCCCTGACGGTCTTCTTCAGCTCGCCGATCGGACGTTGACCGATGTAGTACCCGAGCGCGAACGTGGTCCCGATCAGCACCACCAGCCCCAGAAATCTCAGCATAAGTCTCCTTCCTTCGTTCAAGGTCCTCACCGTGGCATGGACGACACCTGGGCCAAGCTCCCTGCCGCCGCAACCCGGACTGCGGGATCGGAATCCTGAAGAGCCTTTTTGAGGAGCGGGACCACCTCCCGTCCGCCGATTTTCCCCAGCGCGCGCGCGGCTGTCAGGCGGGGTTGGGGTTGCTGGTCCTGAATCAGAGTCTCCAAAACCGGAAGCGCCTTCCGGTTGCCCGCGGATCCCACCGCCTGTGCCGCCGCACTCCGGACCGAGGGATCGGAATGCCTCGCCAGATCGGCGGCCACCAGGACCGCGTCGCGCTCCCCCAATCTGAGCAATCCTTCGACGGCGCCGACACGAACCAGCGCGATCGGATCCCGCGCCGCCTGCCACAGCAGCGGGCGGGTGTATGCCACGCGGAGCCGCCCGAGGCTGGCGGCGGCGGTCCCGCGGACGCGCGGGTTCTCGTCTTCCAGCGCGTGCATCAGGGCCGTGGCGGCTCCGGCTTGGCCGAACTCCCCGAGTGCGCCGGCCGCGAACGCACGGACGTCGGGGTCCGGATCGTAGAGCGATTGTCTGAGCACCGTCAGGCTGGGTGGATGTTTGAGGCGCCCCAGCACACCCAAGGCCGCCATGCGGGTGTCCGCGTCCGGCAGGGTGGCGGCGCTCATGATGTCGGTGAGCGCCTCGGTGTGACCCAGTTTCACCAGCGCGGCCAGCGCAAACACATGAATCGCCCCTTCTTCGGACCGTGCCATGCGGGTGAGCAGCTCCTGCAATGTGGGGTCCCGTCGCTCGCCCAAGGCGTTCAGCGCCGCGATCCGGACGGCCGGAGCGGGGTCCTCCAACGCTCGCTTGAGAGCTGTCCAATCGGCCTCCGGCGCGGACCGGCCAAGGCCCTCCGCTGCCTGGGCACGAACCAACACGGACGAATCCAGGAGCCCGTCTTCGAGCAGTGGGACGACCTCGCGACTGCCTATTTCGGCCAACGCCGTGTAGGCCGCGATGCGCAGATGCTCTTGCGGATCGCGCACCCGGCTGGCGATGAAGGCCATGGCCAGTTCGCGGAGCAACGTGAGATCGTCCGGGTTTCCTGGGGGGATGAGACGGGTGTAGACCGTGAACGCCGACTCGGGCTGGCCGAGGCGCACATAACTGAGGAGCCCCACCTTCAGCAGCTCGCGGGGTTGTTTCGAATCGGGCGGGGCGGCTTCCAGCA
>CAYJUP010000025.1:0-14947 GCA_964373365.1 uncultured Nitrospiraceae bacterium | reverse complement strand
GTGGCGGTCATCATGGTGCTGATCATTGCCGTGTTCGTCCTTCGCAAGCGACCCGACCAGGCCGCCGCAACCTCCTAGCGTCTCAGTTCGCCCGCCACGCGAGCCATGCCATGCGCCAGACCGTGAACCAGGAATACCTCACGGACACGGAGCGAAGCGGTCGGATTCAAATCTTGAAACGGTTGCTCGGATCTCCACGCCTCCCAATGCCATCGTCTATGGCAGCGGCCTTGTCCCCATCAAGAGCATGGTCCGCACCGGCCTACTCTACGACCTGCTCGGCGCTACTCTTATCTGGATCACGCTCCGGCTCCTGTGCCCTGTCATCGGGTTGATCTAACGGTCCGCCCCATCCCTTCCTCCTCTGAGCGGGTGGCGCCGAACGGCAATAGGACCCTGCCCGGACTCTACCTGCCCCCTTACCATAAGTGCCTGGATGGAAGGGCGCGGAGGTTCTCGCCATGGCAGACTGTAGAGGTGAAGGGTCATGCGACCGCCACTGCGCGCCGTTCCGTCAATCCGGTGAGGCGCAGTGGCCAACAGGAAGACGCCAGCAGCCATGAGTAGTCAATGCATCATGGCGAAACCGGAGCCGCCCGCCCTTCGCCAGCCAAGGCTCTTCCATTCAAACCACCCAACAGGTGGCATGGGGTCTGGAGCGCACGTTGCCGGAGCGGTGGGGCCCCGCCCGGCAGCCGGAGGGGGAAAGCCGGTACTGACCACCGCACCGTGGTCGCAGACCACGCGGGTACCCGCCTTGTGGGTGATGGAATACCGGAAGGCTTCCACTCAGGACTGCCGTGGGAGGGGTGCCGCAAGAGGCACGGAAGCGGAAGACCGCATGCCGCCTGCTCCACACTCTTGCCTGCGGCTCTTAAGATATGGCATCATGCCACTCCCCGGAGAAGAGGGATGGCCAATCTGCCGGAATACGTTGGCAACGTGCACATCTTTCTGGGGCCCTATCGCGGGAACCCCATCGCCCTGTACTTGAAACGCGGACCGAACGGTTGCCAGATCGCTCCGAAGGTCTATCCCTGGAATGGAGTGGTGGGTGTGGGCGAAACGCCGAACTGCGCCGCCGCCGACTTCGAGGACAAATGGAAGGCCAAAGGGTTGTCGCCCGACTTGTACACCGGCCCACATTGGGAAGGCGGCATTAAACCCGAGAAGCCTGCGCCACCTAAACCAGCTCCGTCTGATGCCAAACCGGCCGCCACTCCCAAACCCGCAGCAGAGGCCCCTGCCGCCAAAGCGCCGGTTGCGGCCGCTTCGGAACCAAGCACCTCAGAAGAAGAGTCCGGCTAGTCTCGATCCTCGATCCGATTCCCGCCACGCATCGCCGTCCCGGCACGATCAGCTTTCGGTTGGAGCGGCCAGCTTGCTGTGTCGAATCCCGTAACCGCAATACACCGCGACCCCCAGGACCGTCCAGACGCCGAACCGTATCCAGGTGATCGTCGGCAGGAAGGCCATGAGCCCGAGGCAGGCTGCCATCCCGAGCAGCGGCACCCACGGCATGAACGGAATGCGGAACGGTCGGGGCTGGTTGGGACGGGTCCGGCGGAGCACGAGCACGCCCGCGCAGACCAACGCAAACGCGAACAGCGTGCCGATATTGGTCATGTCCGCCGCTTCGCCGATCGGCACCAGCGCCGCCAGCGCCGCCACCCCCACTCCTGTCAACACGGTAGCGTGATGGGGCGTCCTGAATCGAGGATGGACCTTTGAGAGCCAGGGTCCCAACAGGCCGTCCCGCGACATTGCAAAGAACACGCGGATCTGCCCGATCATCATGACGAACAACACGCTCGTGATTCCCGCCACGGCTCCGGTCGCCACGAGGGCCGCGCCCCAGTGGAATCCGATCACCCGGAGCGCCTCGGCCACCGGCGCATGGATATCGATCCGCGTGTACGGAATGATGCCGGTGAGGACCGCCGACACCAGCACATACAGGACGCCGCAGATGCTCAGCGAGGCGATGATGCTGATCGGTAGATCCCGTTGCGGATTGCGCGCCTCCTCGGCCGTGGTGGAGACCGCGTCGAACCCGATGTACGCAAAGAACACGATCGCGGCGGCGGCGCCCACGCCTTTGAACCCGTACGGCATGAACGGCGACCAGTTCGCAGGCTCCACCGACCAGAATCCCACGGCGAGAAAGAACACGATGACCGCCAGCTTCACCACCACGATGAGGGCCGTCGCGCGCGCGCTTTCCTTGACGCCCAGCACCAGTACCACCGTGACCAACAGCACGATGATCGCGGCCGGCAGGTTGGCCACGCCTCCTTCGGCCGAGCCGGGGGCATGGGTGGCCCAGGCCGGCAATGCGAGGCCGAGCGTCTTCAGGACGTTGTTGAAGTAGCCGGACCAGCCGATCGCCACCGCCACGCAAGCGACCCCATATTCCAGAATGAGGTTCCAGCCGGTGATCCAGGCCAGGAACTCCCCGAGCGTCGCGTAGGAGTAGGTGTAGGCGCTACCGGCCACCGGGATCATGGCGGCGAACTCGGCGTAGCAGAGCGCCGCCAGCGCACAGGTGACGCCCGAGAGGATGAACGACAGCACGATCCCCGGTCCGGCGCCGGGCCGGTGCGCGTCCCCAACCACGGCGGTCCCGACCAGCACGAAGATCCCCGTGCCGATGATCCCGCCGAGGCCGAGGGCGGTCAGGTCCCACACCGTGAGCGTTTTTTTGAGCCGGTGCTCGGGGCGATCGCTGTCGGCAAGGATCTGTTCGATGGATTTGGTCCGGAAGAGGGAAGTGGGCACTCAGTCTCCGTAGGAAACTGGCAGTTCGGGAACCCGGCTTCCGGGCCGCCTCATGACGCTCGGTGTACGGTGGCCATCGTCAGGAATGCGCACGGGCGGCCTTCAGGAAAGCCAGAAACAGCCTCCGCTGGACTTCATGCCGATCGTACAGGAATTCGGGATGCCACTGGACGCCCAACAGAAACGGGTGTCGTGAGGCTGCATTCGCCTCAACGGCCTCGGTGACGCCGTCCGGCGCCACCGCGCTGGCAACCAGCGAGGGAGCCAGCCGCTTCACCGACTGGTGGTGGGAGCTGTTGACACGGATCCGACCCTGTCGCACGATGCGTCGCAGCAGACTGCGCGGGGAAACCTGGACCGGATGCGACAGACGGGTGGCAGGACCGGGCGACCGATGCGGAAGCGCGGTGGCGAGTTGCGAGGGAATGTCCTGGACCAGGCTGCCCCCGAGCGCCACGTTGATCGCCTGCATGCCGCCACAGATGCCCAACATCGGCACGCCATCGTCGGCCGCCAGGCGCGCCATCGCCAGTTCGAATTCATAGCGCGGGCGACTCATCAGTTTGTAGTGGTAGCGCTGACGCTCTCCGTACAAGCTTGGCGGGAGATCCGGTCCGCTGCCGGTGAGCAGGAGGCCATGCAATCCCTTCAGCAACTGCCGCCGGAGCCTGGGGTCCGCCGCAAGCGGCAGGATCAGCGGGACGCCGCCGAGGTCTTCGATCGCACGGGCATACCGAGCCCGCAGAAAGTACGTGGGCTCGCGACCCCCCATATCCTCACGGTCACCGGCATTGAAATCCGGGGTCACCCCGATGACGGGCTTCATTTATTTCATCGGCTCCGGAACAGCCGGGGCCGGTTCAAGCGGAAGCGGCTCTTGCGCCATTCCCTCGTCCGGGGGCACGCCGAAGAAGCGGACCGCCTTGTCGCCCTTCAGATGCTCGGGCGTGATCACGTACGTGCCCCGCAGGCTGGTGTTCCAGACCGCCTTCGCCGCTCCTTCATTACCGGCCGTCAACGCATAGGTGAACCCGCCGATAATCCCACCGAACGTGGCATAGACCACCTTGGCCAGACCGTACGGGATCGTCAGAAACACGCTGGCGGCGCCAAGGCCAAACTGGGATGCGGTGCTCTGTGACTGATCCTCGTCTCGCTCCTGGGCCCAGCCCACCGGGATGAAAGCCAGGTGAAGGATGGCCAGGACTAGCGCCACCGCCACCGTTTTCTTCCACCCGGCTTGAAGACAGTTCTGCTTACCGATTAAAAGTTCCCTAGGCATCGTGCGCACGTGTGTGCCCTCCTTCAATCTTTTGGTTCGATCATTCCGATGCGTTGCGCGCATGCGGGTTACGCATTCGTGACCTTCGTTATCACAAATTCGGTGCCGGATGCAAACCTCTTCATCGCTCGAAATGAGAACGTGAAGGGTTATGGGTCAGGGGTGCTGAGTGCAGACGGTACAACCCGACACTCATGACGCATCACGCATGGCGGCCTCAGCCTTCTGCGAGATCCAGTTCCGCGAGGATACGCGATTTGATTCGATCCGCCTGTTTGGCAACCTCGCGGGCCAACTCGCCGACCAGCGAGCCAGCCTCGATACAGTGGTTCTCTTGCCGAATACCCGCCTCGATTGCCAGGTCCAGTTTCAGCGCGCACACCCCTTGCGCGAACAGATCGCGCGCGCGGCTTTCGTAGTCCCCGCGCTCAGCCTCAGGGACCTCAGCCAGTATCGCCTTCAGCCAGATTTCAAAGCCGACCACCTGCCGAGCGCCGGCGAGCTGTTGCTCATCCAACTCGACCGCCACCTGCACCCCGCCTTTCCAGCTCCGTTTTTTAACGTTAAAGATGCAACGGACCCGCGAGGGACGACCCTGCACGGGCTCGGGTCCGTAGAAGAGCGTGATTCGATACTGCGGCAGTTGTGGCGTCGGCACCGATGACATGCTGGACTCAACTCCCGTGCATTGTAGCACGCCTCCGGGTAATCACAATCGGGCACAACCAGGCACAACCAGGCCAGGTGGAGCATTGACGCTCTCTGAAGGCGGGGCTAAGATGACGGCCACGATGGTCGAAGTACCTGTCCCCCTTCGCCGCATTGCCGAGATCCAACAGGCCCTGCGCGAGATTCCCGGCCTCGACGGCTGGCTGTTTTATGATTTTCGCGGCAGCGATCCACTGGCGTACCGTGTGCTCCATCTCAATCGGAACCGACACGTCACCCGCCGCTGGTACTACTGGGTTCCGGCGAAAGGCACGCCGGTCAAACTGCTCCACCGTATCGAGCCCCGTGCGCTTGATGAACTGCCCGGCGACACCCTGCTGTACGTCTCCTGGGACGAGCAGCGGTCCTGCCTGGCCCGTATCCTGGAACACGCCAAGCAGGTCGCGATGCAGTATTCCCCGTTGAACGCCATCCCCTACATCTCACGCGTGGATGCCGGGACCATCGAGCTAATCCGGAGTTGCGGGATCGAGGTGGTGACCTCCGCCGATTTGGTTCAGCAGTTCGAGGCGGTCTGGGACAACCATCAGCTTGCCTCTCACCGCGATGCGGCCGAAAAACTACGCCGGATCGTGGGCGAGGCATTCGCGCATGTGGGCGCATCTGTGACTGCGGGCACCGCGCGAAAACCGCTGACCGAATACGGGCTTCAGCAATTCATCCTCGCTCGCATCCAAGAGCATGGACTCACCACCTCCACCCCTCCGATCGCCGCCGTCAACGCCCATAGCGCCGATCCCCACTACGGACCGGATGAGCAGGGGTCGGACGAAATCGCACCGGGAGACTTGGTTCTGATCGACCTCTGGGCCAAGCGGCCGGAGCCGGGAAGCGTCTACGCGGACATTACCTGGACCGGTCACGTCGGCTCCATCGTTCCGCCCCGGCAACGCGAGATTTTCGGAATCGTGCGTGATGCGCGCGACGCCGCACTGGCGTTCGTCCGGACTCGTATCGCGGCCGGTCACTTCCCCTGCGGCTGGGAAGTGGATGAGGTCTGCCGGAAGGTCATTCGGGATGCTGGCTACGGAGACCGGTTCCTCCATCGCACCGGCCACTCGATCGGCGAGGAGGTCCATGGGAACGGGGCCAACATCGACAACCTGGAAACACGGGACGGGCGCCGCCTCATGCCAAAAACCTGCTTTTCGATCGAACCCGGCATCTATCTAACCGGGCAGTTCGGCATCCGCAGCGAGCTGGATGTGTACCTGTCAGACCGAGAGGCCATCGTGTTCGGCCAACCCCTGCAAACAGAAATCATCCCGATCCTAACCTCATAGGCGATAGGCGCAAGGCAATAGGCTATAGGCCGGAGACTCTTCCCTATAGCCTCTCTCCCATTGCCTTCCCTATCGCCTATCGCCTCTAGCCTAGCATCTCTCTTCAACTTGACACCGGTCAACCCCACCAGATAGAGTTTGCCGAAGGACCGCGGGGCCTGCCGGTGACCATCGGCCCCGAGACAATCAGGCCCGACGGAAAATTAACATGTTCGGCACCCTAGGTTTTTCGGAGCTCATCATCATCCTGGTGATCGTCCTGATTATTTTCGGGGCGGGCCGCCTGCCGCAGATCGGGGAAGGGTTGGGTAAGGCACTCAAAGGGTTCAAGAAAGAGATACATGAGGCCCCACCCCCTCTCGATCCCAACGCAGATCCAAACGCGCCACAGGCCGCCAACGCTCCTCAGCCGCCGATCGAGGATGCGAAAGTGGTCGCACAGCCCCGGGGCACACCCGCGCAGGCTGTGTCCAAACCTACAGCGCCTTATCAGCCTGGTCCCGAACTGACCCCCGGGACCACCGCGGCGCTCATGGCAGCCGGCGCGGGGCCGCAGAAGTATGAGCCGCCGCGCCCGAAGGGGGCTCAACAGCCACAGGCCGTTGCCACCGCCGGCCAAAAGCCGGACCCGCTGAGTATGGAGGAGCGGCTAGCCCATCCGCCTCCAGCGCCTCGCGGCGTCTATCCGCCGCTCCCACCTTCGGCCCAGCCCAGACCGGTCCCCAAGCGGCCGTCAGCCGTGGTGAACAAAGATGCCGTGGCCCGGGTCCAGGCCCAGCAGGCCGCCCTTAAGGCGAAGGCCGCTCAGAGTCCAGGGACCAAGGCGGCGCCAAGCGCGGCGCCTTCCCCGCAGGACATGCAAAGTCTTGGTGAGGGTGTCGGCGACGCGCTGCGCACGTTCCGTCAGGCCGTCGCGGATGTGCGGGGTACGATCGATCCCGAGATGCGGACCATCCAGGCCGAACTCGACGCCGCGCAAAAGGAAATCGAGCAGTCGGTGGAGGCGGCCAAGCAGATGCCCGTCGTGGAAGAAGAACCGCCTAAGAGCACCTAACCGTCGTCCTAACGCTGTCCCACCATTCGACTGTGCCTCGCCTACACGCCACGCGCTCTCTGATCGCTGTTTTGTTACTCTGCCTTCTCGGAAGCTGCGACACGGGCCCGCGGCCGGCCAGACCGGACTCCGTCGTGCCTCGCCTGATGGAATTGCTCAACGATCCCAGCCCGGACGTGCGGAGAACGGCCGCGCTATCGCTGGGCAAGATCGCGCGACCTGAGACGACTGCGGCGTTGGTGGAGAGGCTGGGCGACCCCGATCCACTCGTCCGCCAATACAGCGCCTGGGCCCTAGGCAATCTGGGAGAAGGGGCTCTCGATCAGGCCGGAACGGCGCTGGCGAAGATGTTGGGGGATCCCTCCGAAGCGGTGAAGACCGCGGCGGTGCAGGCGTTGGGCGAGATCGGCGGGACGCAGGGCGGAACTCACACGATCGTTGAGTTGTTGACAGAAGCCCTGCGGGAACCAAACGTGGCGACCCGGCGAGCCGCCGTACAAGCGCTGGCTGCGCTTGAAGCCGCGTCCGCCTACCCCGCGCTCGTGGAGGCGCTCAACGATCAGGATGACAGGGTCCGACAAGGCGCGATCGCGGCACTAGGGGAACTAGCCGATGCCCGCGCCCTCCCCCCAATTCGCGACCGCCTGCTCAACGATCCGGACGTGGGGGTAAGGAGTGAGGCTGCGTTTCGCCTCGGCAAGTTTGGCGATCCGACGGTCATACCCGCTCTCCGTTCAGCGGCGGCAGGTGACTCGGATGCAGGCGTCCGACGCTGGGCTTCGTGGGCCCTCAAGCAGATACAGGGGTCGGCCGCACCAAACTCCTGACCTCGTTCTTTCTAGCTCATCCCCGCCCGGTCCGCTTGAGGGAGTTGACCAGCTCCAACACCCGCTCTCGCGCAACAGCCGACACCTGGGTAAACCGCACGCCCATTCCCGGGGAGGACGTATACTGGTCGGGCTTCGGGCAGATCCAGATCACGCGACCTTTCGCTTCCAGCCATTCCGAGGGCCGGTCTGGTAGTGCAAACTCGATCGCCACCTCGGTCCCCACAGGAAGCGGCGTCTGGGTCTCAATAAAGAGCCCCCCTCCTCCGATTCCCGTGGCTCGGCTCTCGACACGTTTGCCGTCGGCGGTACTGTGCCGAGCCTTTACGAAGAGGGAAACCCGCGGCTGGCTTCGAGGCTCGGCGGCATCCCTCTTTTCGCCCGACGATTGGATATGGTCAATGACGGATGCCCAGGTCACGGTGCCCAGCTTGTCCCCCAGGAGGCCAAGCAGCGTGATCGTTTCCAGCTCGCAGTCCAGTTCCAGGGCTTTCCCCTTGTGCGCCTTGGTGACGATGACCGGCAGCCTCATGAGCAGGCCCTCCCGACAGTCCCACCGCAGGGATTAGTATAGCGCACAACGCTGGATTGTCGAACTGTCCTGGAAATGCAACGGGGCGTCCTGGGTGGGCGCCCCGTTCATCATTTTTTCTTGCTCTAAAGCAGGTGGGGCCCGCACCCGCCGGGCCGGTCGGCGACAGGACCCGCTTAAGCGCTCTTCATCTCCTTATCCTGTTCAAAGATCCTGATCGGCTGGCATTTGCCGAGAATCACCTCATCAGTGATCACGATCTCCTTGATCTGCTTCTGGGAGGGCACGTCGTACATGACTTCCAGCATCACCTCTTCCAGGATTGCCCGCAACCCGCGGGCTCCGATCTTCTGGGCATAGGCCTTCCGAGAGATCGCCCCCAGCGCGGGCTCGGTGAACTTCAGTTTGACTTTCTCGAAGGACATCAACTTCTCATACTGCTTGGTGAGGGCATTTCGCGGCTCGGTCAAAATGCGGATCAGGGCCTTCTCATCTAATTCGTCAAGCGTCGCAATGACTGGTAGGCGTCCGATAAATTCCGGGATCAGTCCGTATTTCAGCAGATCCTCCGGCTGAACCTGCCCCAACTGCTCACCCAACCGGCTGTCGTTCCTGCCGCGCACGTCCGCGCCGAACCCCATCGCTTTCTTGTTCAGCCGCTGCTCGATGATGGCTTCGAGGCCGA
This sequence comes from uncultured Nitrospiraceae bacterium, assembly GCA_964373365.1. GTDB lineage: Bacteria > Nitrospirota > Nitrospiria > Nitrospirales > Nitrospiraceae > CAYJUP01. The sequence goes on along the minus strand of CAYJUP010000025.1, from coordinate 5,777 downwards.
CGAACGCCCCCCCGCAGACGAAGAGAATATTGCTGGTATCCACCTGGATAAACTCCTGGTGGGGGTGCTTACGGCCACCCTGCGGGGGGACGTTGGCCACCGTCCCTTCGACCAGTTTCAGTAGCGCCTGCTGCACACCTTCTCCGGACACGTCGCGCGTAATGGAAGGGCTGTCGCTCTTTCGGCTGATCTTGTCGATTTCATCAATGTAAACGATCCCGCGCTCGGCCCGTTCGACATCATAGTCGGAGGCCTGCAGAAGTTTGAGGATGATATTTTCCACGTCCTCGCCGACGTAGCCGGCCTCGGTGAGGGTGGTCGCGTCCGCAAGGGTGAATGGGACGTCGAGGTAGCGGGCCAGGGTCTGGGCCAGCAACGTTTTGCCCGTTCCGGTCGGCCCGATCATCAAAATATTGCCCTTCTGGAGTTCGACGTCATCCACCTCGCTGACCGAGATCCGCTTGTAATGATTGTGGACGGCGACCGACAGGATCTTCTTCGCTCGATCCTGCCCGATGACGTACTGGTCCAAGTGGTGCTTGATCTCGGCCGGCTTGCGGAGCTTGGAGGAAATCTCCCCTTTCGCCTCCTCCCAGTCCTCCGCGATGATGTCGTTGCAGAGATTCACACACTCGTCGCAGATATAGACGGTGGGGCCGGCGATCAGCTTGCGGACCTCATCACGGCTCTTTCCACAGAAGGAACACCGCAGGTGCCGGTCCGACTTCTCCTGTTTAGGCATGCCGCCTCCGTGCGCTATCTTTCTTTCGAACCATCTTTCCCGTGATCCTTGGCCCCGTCCTTGGTGAGCTCCGGCATGCCTTTGGCATGCCGCGCGATGACCTCGTCGATCAGCCCGTACTTCTTCGCCTCTTCGCCCGACATGAAGTAGTCCCGCTCTGTATCGAGCGCGATCTTACCGAGCGGCTGGCCGGTGTGCTTGGCCAGGATCTCGTTCAGCCGCTCACGCATCTTGAGGATTTCTCTGGCGTGAATGTCAATCTCGGTCGCCTGCCCCTGAAATCCGCCCATCGGTTGGTGAATCAGAATGCGCGTGTTGGGGAGCGCAAACCGTTTCCCCTTCGTACCCGCGGCCAGCAGCAGAGCGCCCATGCTGGTCGCCTGGCCCAGGCAAATCGTATTGATCGGCGGTTTGACGTACTGCATGGTGTCGTAGACGCCCAGCCCTGCGGTCACGCTGCCGCCGGGAGAATTGATATAGAGATTGATGTCCTTCTCCGGATCCTCCGCTTCAAGGAACAGCAACTGCGCGATGACGAGGTTCGCAACGACATCGTCGATCGGCGCTCCCAGAAAGATGATGCGGTCCTTCAGCAGACGGGAATAAATATCGTAGGCGCGCTCGCCGCGGTTCGTCTGCTCGATCACGATGGGCACTAACATAACGGCTGTCCTTTCTCTTTCGTTCTACTGTGTTCCGGTCACACAGTCGGCTCATCTTACCACACTTCTCTCCTGTTTCCGCCGCACTTTCGTGGCGTTGAGGCGCTCGGAGCGATCACGATTACTTTTGGATCACCGCATGCCGATAAACGAAATCCAAGGCCTTGTCGGCCAGGATGCGGCCTTTGAGTTCCTCCTTGGATTCCTCGCCGCCGGCCTCCACCATGCGACGCACCTCGTCGGCTGAGAGTTTCAGCTCCGAGGCCATCCGCTCGATCTCCGCCGAGACGTCTTCCTCCTCAACCGTCAGCCCTTCCTTTTCCACAATCGCTTCCAGGACGAGGCCGACCTTCACCCGACGCGTCGCCTCGGGCAGATGCTCTTCCCGCAACCGCTTGATCTCTTCCTGGCGCTTGTTGGGATCTTGGAATTCCGCCGCCCCCCCGCTCTGTCTGCGTCGAACCTCCAGGAGTTGGCGGATCATCGCCGTCAGTTCCCGTTCAACCAGCGTCTCAGGCACCTCGAAGTGATGGGTCTCGGCCAAGCGCTTGAGGATGAAATCTTTGTACGTCTCTTCGATATCTTTCTTCAGCGCCCTCTCCATCTCTGCCCGGAGCTTCTCCTTGAGCCCGGCCAGCGAGGCATAGTGGCCGCAGTCCTTGGCGAACTCATCGTCCAGAGGCGGGAGCTTCTTCTGTTTCACCGTCTTCACCTTGAACCGGAATACCACGGATTTGCCGGCCAGGCGGTGGTCTGGATGCGTCGCGGGGTAGGGCTGGGAGATTTCGACGAACTCGCCCTCCTTCTTCCCGATGAGGTGTTCGTCCACCTCCAAGCCGAGAACGGGGGACTTGGAACCAACCTTGTGAAGCTGGCCTTCCTTCTTCGCCCCCTCAAGCGGCGCGAGATCCAGGAACCCTTCCACATCAAGCACGGCGTAATCGCCTTCGGCAAGCGGCGTGCTGGCCGGCGCGGCGTGGAGCTGCGCTTGCCGTTCCCTGAGCGCCTCCAGCACCCGGTCAACCTGCTCATCCGTCACCGTGCGCTTATCCGGTTTCAGAGAAATAGGGTTGGGTGGGCGGTAGTCGCGAAGCTCAATCTTCGGCTTGATCTCGACCGTCGCGGTAAAGGAGAACGCGGCGTTCTTTTTGATTTTCACGCGTTCAAGCGGCGGCACTTGCACCAGCACCGGCACAATCCCGGCCTGTCTGATCGCCCGTTCATAGTAGTCAGGCACCAGCCGACGGACCACGTCTTCCTCAACCTCTTTCGCGTAACGCTTCTCTAACAACGCCATCGGCGCCTTGCCGGGTCGGAACCCCGGGATCCGGACTTGCCGGTTCAGTTCGGCATAGACCTGCGCAAACTGCTTATTGACCTCGTCTTCCGGAATCTCGATCTTGAGCGCGCGCTTAATCGGACCGAGTTCTGTGACTTCCAGCTTCATGCTCGACCATGCCTTAGACTGAGAGGAGGTGAAATCAGGGCGAAGTCCTGACGCTGGTGCGATGGTGCGAGAGGGGGGACTTGAACCCCCACGGTTTCCCACGAGATCCTAAGTCTCGCGCGTCTGCCAGTTCCGCCACTCTCGCGCCTTGCATTCGTACCTTTTACAGGCCACGAAGTATCACTGTCAACTCAAAGCAAACCAGGAGCAGCCGTCCTTCCCCTGGCATGACCGTTCCGGTCATGCGTCATCAGTTCCTGCTCGCCAATCATCATTGCGTGTGGTTGTAGTCTGACCGATCAGGCAGTGTCAAGACGACGCCATGCGCTCATCCCGAACAGGAAACCGTTCTCATGAAGAGGAAGAACATGAAGAGGAAGAAATTGAAGGGTGGCGGAACGCCGTCGATCACGGTATACTAATCACTCGACACACGGGAAGGTTTCCGGATCTTGATGTCTGAGCCCGGTGGCATCTCGGTCTCCGCAGTCCTACCACACCGCCGCCGGTCAATCCGATCCGTGTCGCCGGTCTGTTATGCCGTCCCTGTGTCGCTGAGGTCCAGGCCTTGAGAGGCCCGGGCCGGACATGCACATGGGAAGAGCAAGGAGAAGGGGAGGTACTTCATGGCGCGAGTCTTGCTGATCACAGCAATAGCGCTGTTGCTGGAATTCGTGAGTGGAACAAGCTGGGCGTACCGCGACTACTTCACGCCGGAGCAGAAGGCGCAATTGGCCAAGGTCCAGACCGTGTTGGTGGAGGCGACCGCCCTCACCGACAAGGGCTCCGTTGACTCAAGCGCCATCGCGGAGGTGGCGACGCGCCGCATAAAGGAACTTGGGTACACCGTCGTGACCGATCCTGCGCAGCCCCATGACGTGGTCCTCAAGGTAAAATGCGAGCAGCGCAAGACCTGGGAGGGTACGACCACCATGGGCAGCGACGCCGACCTGCCCGACTCGCCGTCGCGGGTCTGGAAAGGCCCTGCCTGCCAGTTCAACTACCTGCTGGGCGGCACCAAGATCAAGTGGCAAAAGGAGGTCCGGACGGATTTCCTGGACGCCGTGGAGGCGGCGCAGAAGGCCAACGCCGGCGACCCAGGGGATTACGCGATGAAAACGCTGAAGAGCCTGCTCGAACAATACGACTTCCCGGTGCTGTTGGCGGCCGATTGGGGGCAAGCCGAGCGGCTTCTGAAAATATTGGACACACCTGGCACCAATGAGCTCCGGAAATTAAAAGTGATCTCGCTCCTCGGCGAGATGCTGGCGGACGAAGCCCTGCCGCGGCTGAAGGAGGCCCTCAAGGACAAGAACCTGGCCAAGCAGGCCGCCGTGGCTCTCGGCAACATCGGCGCGGACTCGATCCCGATCTTGATTGATATCCTGAAGCACTCGAAGGAGCCGGGACTGCAAGCGGCTGCGGCCAAAGGGTTGGGACAAGTGGGTGGTCTGCACGGAGACCCTAAAATCATTCCGCCGCTCCTGGAGATGCTGGACGCGCCCGGCATTGACATCACAGTTCAGACCGAGATCGCGTGGGCCCTGGGCAAGCTCCCGGACAAACGATCCGTGGAGCCGCTCTTCGCACTCGACAGGAAGCTGCAGAAGATTCGCACCGATCCTCCTGACCCCCTGATCAAGAAGCTCAAGGAAGCGGTTTTCTGGGCGATCAAGCAATGTTACACTGAGGATCAGTATAGTTAATTGGAACCGGAGGAGGTTCCGCGTTTCTCAGAATCTTCCGTCGTGAGTCAGGCTGGCCGCAGGCCGGCTTGGAGCCTGCGTCATGGCCGACTCTCAGATCTTCCCGCCATCCAGCAAAACCCTGATATCCGTGTCGTATCCAGTTTGCTTATTCACCATGTCCAAACTTTTTGCCCATAGGAGGCTTGCCACATGAGCACGATCTCGCGGAGACGATTTCTTCAACTCTCGGCCGCGGCCAGCGGCGCGCTGGCGTTCGGGGACGTGGCCGACCACATGCTTGAGCGCACACGAAAAGCAGGCATCGCGTACGCCGCCGAGCCGATCAAAGTCGGCATCATTGATCCCCTGTCCAGCCCCTACAAGACCTCCTCGATCCACGACGTGCACGGCGCCATGGTGGCGCTGGAGATGTATAACAAGCGGGGCGGGGTCCTGGGGCGGCCGGTCAGTATCATCGAGGCAGACGACGCCTCCAATGTCCAGACCGCGATCAAGGCGGCGACCAAACTGATCAAGGAAGACCGCGTGGACTTCCTGATGGGCACCTTCAACGGGGACGTGGCCCTTGCCGTAGCCGAGGTGGCCAAGCAGGAGAACAAACTCTTTATGGCGACCTGTCCCCACATCATGGAATTGACCGGACCTCGCTGCAACGCCCACACGTTCGTCTTCATGCCGAACGCCCGCATGCTGGCCCTTGCCGTCACGCCGCATCTGGTCAAAGTGTATGGCAACCGCTGGTTCATGATCACAGCCGACACCGTGGACGGCAAGGCTGCTCTTCAGGCCATGACCGAAGCCCTCAAGGCCCAGGGTGGTGACATCATCGGCGCGGCCGTCACGCCGTTCGGAACCACCGATTTCACCGCCGTCCTCACCGAAGCCAAGGCGGCGAAGCCAAACGCCGTGATTCTGAATCTATACGGCTGGGACCTGGTCAACGCCCTGAAGGCGTATACCAAGCTGGAACTGGCCAAGGAGAAGATCGGTGTGGGCGGGATGATTGGAGGCGAGCAGATCGGCCGGCCGCTGGGGTACGCGAATAACGCCGGCATCTGGGGGCTGATCTGGGATCCAAAAATCAACACCGAGGGCTCACGGCGATTCATCCAGGGCGTGATCGACAAGTACAACCACACCCCGACTTCACGCTGCTACCTCGGCTACGCGGCCATGATGCAGTTTCTTGAGGCAGTGCGCCGGGCCGGCACGACCGA
>CAYJUP010000024.1:0-15050 GCA_964373365.1 uncultured Nitrospiraceae bacterium | reverse complement strand
AGTAAGGGGTAATGGGTGAAGGATAACGCGTAACGGTTTATGGAGTCACTCGGCCGCACACGGATGAACCTGCTGCTGCTCAAGCGCCAGATCCAAGTGGCTGAGCGCGGGCTGGAACTGCTTCGGAGCAAGCGCGAGTCGCTGGTCCGAGAGTTCTTCGCCGTGATGGACCGTGTGGTCGAGAGCCGGGGACAGATGGAAGCTTCGATGGAGCACGCTTTCTCGTCGCTGGCGCTGGCTCTCGGCATGGAAGGACGCGCGCCACTCCGGTCGGCCGGATATGCGGCGCAGCGGAGTCTGCCGATCGAACTGGCCGAGCGCAACGTCTGGGGGGTCCGCTTCCCGGATCTGCAGTACCCTCCTGTGGCCCGAGCGCTGGGGGCCCGCGGCTACGCCATCTGGGGAGTCTCCACCCATATCGACGAAGTCGCACGCCGGTTCGAGACCGTGCTGGAACTCATCCTTCGCAGTATCACGGTCGAGCTGCGGCTGAAGAGGCTAGGGACTGAGATCAAGAAAGTGACGCGTAGGATCAACGCCCTCAACGAAGTGATCATCCCGTCCTTGACTCGCCAGATGAAGGAGATCCGCCAAACGTTAGAGGAGCGCGAGCGCGAGGACCTGTTCCGAATGAAGCGGTTTAAATCCAGCAAGTAGCCAACAGCCAATAGCAAATCAGAATTCTTCGCTGCCAGCTACTCGCTACTTGTTGCTAGCTCGACGCGGAGGCGTCGTATGAATTTCGATCCCACCGATGAGCAGCGATTGATACGGGACATGGTCCGCCGCTTTGCGGAGCAGGAAATGACGCCGGTGGGCGGTGGAGAACGATCGGAGCGCGCGGACATTCGGGGATCGCCGCCTTCATGTTCGAGAAAGGTGCACCGGTTTTCGACGCGGTCCATCACTGGGAAGCTAGGCCTTCGGGCATCAGATACCGGCGAGTTGATTTTCGAGGTCTACGCGGTGTCGGACGCTGCCTTACTGGGCGTTGATGACCTTACGCCGCTTGGCCAGCGATCTCTAAACAGCGTTTCCCGCATGTGATTTGGAACTCGCTGATGACCGAACAGCGATTGACTGCGTAAGCCACACCATCCCACCCCGCGCGAGGAACTCGACCTCGGCCTCCTGCTCCATGCTGGGGCACGAGAGCCGTTTGCGATTCAAGGAAGTCCCAGGCAGATTCATGGTTCCTATACTGTTGCCCATAATGATCAGCCACAAAAAATGGTCGACAATATCATTATCCACTCAAGGTTCAGCATGGATATGACCTCTCCTCTTGTCGATCGCTCTGTGAAGTACCGGGGTCCCTGCATAATTGAGATATCCGTGGAGGATGTCACGCCGCGCTCGGTCTCGTCCTGCCCTCTTTTCCCAGGGAGTCCGCTTAGAATCACTCGGATCGGATCTAAAACAGAGAGCGGAGGCGTTGGTCCTAGAGCTGCCATCTACGATGGGGATCTTGGAGAGGCTTTAGGCTTCCCGGCCGACCGGGCCTGCACACCACCTCTGCGCTTGATCTCCTGTCCATTTGGTGTTCCTCAGGCCAGCGCCTCCGCTCAATTTCACAATACGCCGCCACAGGCCTGGACACAATGAGCGGCTTGCATCATTTCTTCACTGAGACATTTGCCTCATCTCCGATCAAATGGCATCGAGACGCGCTCCGTCACCACGTCACAAATCGTCTCCGGATGTCACTTGCCTTTCCGCTCCACGATCTCGACCCGCTGCTCCTGGATCCGCAGCCTTCTTCCAGCGTGAGACCTGACTATAATAGGCATGCTATTTGCGTGCCCATCTGAATGGGGGTGGAGGCGTGCAGGGTTCGAGCAAACGGGAAACCTGGTCATGACGGGCTGGGGCTTCTACGGGGCATTGCGACGTAGCAATCTGCCCCAATTCCTCATACCCTTCTGACGAGGATTTCCACACATTTGGACTACCCTAGGCACTATCCGGTCCTAAGTCCGCTCCTTGAACGCGGGGCAACCATGGACATCAATCGCCTTCCTGAAAGTGAGGTCCTGAAGGAACTCGACACTTCCCCAGCCGGCCTGTCGCACGAGGAGGCCGGTCGGCGTCTCCTGCGCTATGGACCAAACAGTCTGCGGGAGGTGAAGGGCCCTTCTCTCACCCGTCGGTTTCTTCGGCAATTCTTCCACTTCCTGGCCCTATTGCTCTGGATCGCCGCAGGCCTGTCCTTCGTGGCCGAGACCCTACAGCCCGGCCAAGGCATGGCCATGTTGGGATGGACGATCCTGGGCGTCATCCTGCTCAACGCTATTTTCTCATTTATCCAGGAATACAAGGCCGAGCGGGCCGTTCAGGCCCTGCACCGCCTGTTGCCTGCCACTGCCTGGGTGTTTCGGTCGGGGCACCAGCAGCAAGTCCCTCGGCACGAATTGGTGCCGGGCGACGTGCTTCTCCTCGAAGAAGGGGAGCAGGTGCCGGCCGACGCCCGGCTGGTGGAAGCCGTCGGGATGCGCGTGGACAATTCGTCCTTGACGGGCGAGGCCAAACCCAAACGTCGAACGGCGGAGCCGGTGACCGGTGAAAATCCTCTTGACGCCGCCAATCTGGTGTTTGCGGGCACCACGGTGCTCTCCGGACACGGCCGGGCGGTTGTCTATGCGACCGGCATGCGGACTGAGTTTGGAAAGATCGCCAACCTGGCCGCAACAGTCACACCTGGCCTCAGCCCCCTCCAGCGCGAGATTGTGAAAGTCACGCATGTGGTCGCGCTCCTGTCGTTGGTCATGGGCGCCATCTTCTTCTTCATCGGAGTCTCCATGGGGATGGGCTTTTGGGTCAGCGCCATCTTCGGGATCGGGATCATCGTGGCTAACGTGCCGGAGGGGCTCCTCCCGACCGTGACATTGGCGCTTGCCATGGGCAGCCAGCGGATGGCCAGGCGCAAAGCGCTCATCAAGCAACTGACGTCCGTCGAGACTTTGGGCTGTACCACGGTGATCTGCAGCGACAAGACGGGGACGCTGACCGAGAACCGGATGCGGGTCGAACGCCTGTACGTGGACGGGGACGAGGTGGAGATCCGGGAGAACCGTTTCGTCAGACACGACGAAGGTCACGGCGCGCTTGATCTCCAACACTGGAGGCCCATGTTCCGGGCCATTGCCCTCTGCAACAATGCCAAGCGCGTGCGGCGAGCCGGAACCCGACAGTCTGTCACCGGGGATCCGACGGAAGTGGCACTCCTCGAGTTCGCCCAACAGTACGGGGACGACCAGGACCTTCCCACGGAGCGCCTTCCGAGAATGAGCGAGCTGCCATTCGATGCCGACCGCAAACGGATGAGCACGATCCACTGGGTCGAAGGGCAATTAGTGGCTTTTGTGAAGGGGGCTCCTGAGTTCGTGCTCCCGCTCTGCAGCCGAACCCAGATTCACGGGAACACCCTTCCCATGACCCCTGAGGCGCGCGAGACGATTCTGGCCCAGAATCGTGCGTTCGCGCACCAAGCCTATCGGGTGTTAGGGGTAGCGATGCGGAACATTGAAGCCGGTGCTGCACAGCACCTGAGTGCTGACACCGTAGAGCAGGATCTGACCTTCCTGGGACTGGTCGCCTTGATGGATCCGCCGCACCGAGAAGTCCCGGAGGCGGTAGCCCGGTGCCGGCAGGCCGGCATCCGGGTCATCATGATCACCGGCGATCACCCCCTAACGGCCCTGGCGGTGGCACGCAAGATTGGGCTCGTGTCCGCCGAGTCGGAAAAGGAACCGGAGACAGCAGCCGTTGTGGTCGAAGGGTCCCAACTCGACACGTTCAGCGACGAAGAGCTGAGGCGACTATTGAGAACGCCGCTCCGCCGAGACCTCGCGGCAAATAGAACGCTGTTCGGCCGAGACCTCACAGCTTCAGAAGCCGCGGGCGCTTATTCCGATAACCTCGTATCGGTCTTTGCCCGGATGGCTCCCAGCCACAAGATGCGCATCGTCACCGTCTTGATGGACATGGGTGAAATTGTGGCGGTCACAGGCGATGGGGTCAACGATGCTCCCGCCCTCCAGAAGGCCGATATCGGCATCGCGATGGGACTGGCCGGAACGGATGTGGCGAAAGAGACGGCCGACATGATCCTGCTGGACGACAATTTCTCCACGATCGTGAACGCGATCGAAGAAGGCCGCGCGGTCTACGCGAACATCCGCAAGTTCGTCACGTACGTGTTGTCCAGCAACGTCCCCGAGATCGTCCCCTACCTCGGCTACGGGCTCTTCGCGATCCCCTTAGCGTTGACGATCCCCCAAATCCTGGCGGTGGACCTGGGGACTGATATGGTGCCGGCCTTGGCCCTGGGTGCCGAGCGGCCCCACGCCGGCATTATGCAGATCCCTCCGCGGCCACGGACCGAACGGTTACTCAGCTTGCCCCTGCTTCTCCGGAGTTACGTGTTCCTCGGGCTGATCGAGGCGGGGATTGCCATGTCTGCCTTCTTCTGGTTTCTCATGACGCAGGGCTGGACCTGGGGGACTCCACTTGATTGGTCTGATCCACTCTATAAACAGGCAACGAGCGTCACGTTCGCGGCCATCGTGGTCGCCCAAGTGGCCAACGTCTTCGCCTGCCGGTCCGAGCGAGTCTCGGTCTTTCGGCTCGGCTTCCTGAGCAACCCGTTCATTCTCTGGGGAATCGCCGTGGAACTCGTCCTGCTAGCCATGCTCGTTTATACTCCGCTGGGCAACCTGATCCTTGGGACTAGGCCATTACCGCTGTGGGTCTGGGGCCCGCTTATCCTCGGAGCTATCGGTTTACTGTTTGCCGAGGAAATGAGAAAGTTCGTCACGGCTCGGTTTTTGCCCGAAGGGAAGTTGAGACAAATACCTTGAACTGAGCTGGGGGTAGCTGCCTTCAGCAGGGAGGGAGAAATGAGAAAGATTATTGATCGGTCCGTTCAACCGATTTCGCTGGAACCGATGTTTGACACGAAGGGGTTAATCATGACGATTCATGGAGAGAAGCCTGCAGGAAACGTTGTGACTTTCTTGTCGCTTCAAGAAGCACGATTACTGGCCTATGAGTTATTAGCCGAAGTGGAAAAGCAAGAATAAGACCAGCCTTCCCTCAACCGCTCTCGCTGGGGTGTTTGGCAACATGGGCCTTTCCCGCACTGGCCCGAAATGCCCCACCGCTTTCTTTCTCTCTCATCCCATTTTCTAGTCCCGATCCGTAACGTTGCGTCGTTGCAATGATCTTCGGAAGACCCGCGCCACCCCTCCCGTTGGCATTCTGCATGCACTCGTTCATTTGTGTCAGATCAGGGAGATTCGGGGGCCGCAACAAAAGGAGGGTGTGCCATGAATGCACTTACGCGTTGGGATCCATTCAGGGAACTTGAGGAAATGCAGAACCGGCTGTCCACGCTGGTCGGCCGCGCGCCGGTCCGCAAGAACGGCGAGAAGAAAGAGGCCATGACGGTGGCTGAATGGGCGCCGTTAGTGGACATCACGGAGGACGACAAGGAATACCTGATCAAGGCCGAACTGCCCGAGGTCAAGAAGGAGGACATCAAACTGACGGCCCATGATGACGTTCTCACGATCACGGGAGAGCGGAAGTACGAGAAAGAAGAGAAGGGCAAGAAGTATCACCGTGTCGAACGCGCCTATGGGAGCTTTGAACGTAGCTTCACCCTTCCGGAAGATGCCGACGAGGGCAAGATAGCCGCGGAGTTCAAGGACGGGGTGCTCAAAGTCCATCTGCCGAAGTCCGAGAAGGCCAAGCCCAAGAGCATCGAGGTCAAGATCGGCTGAGCGACACAGCGCAGGAGGCCGACCATGCGAGACCGACCACACTATCTGGAGCTACCCTTGCCGACGCATGTGGACGATCCGGCGCTGGCATCCTTACAGCCACCGCGGCGACGCTGGTGGCTGATCCTCAGCCTCGTGCTGCTGGCGGTGTTCCTGATCGGCGTGGGCGTGACAGGCGGCATTCGGTGAGAAGGGAATTAGTCCTCACATGCCTCGTCGCGATCGGGTCAATCGCTCTGTCGAGGAGAACCCTATGACAATACCGTCAAGCAATCCGATGATACGAGGAGGCCGCAGAGATCGCGTTGTCCAGGAATACCGGCATGACACCTATAAGTCCCGCGGCAAGCTGAAGGAGCCGACGGCCTGTTCCCAATGCGGGGCCGTGTTCCACAAAGGCCGGTGGACGTGGGGCGCGAAACCGCCTCAGGCTCATACAGCAAAGTGCCCAGCCTGCGAGCGGATGAATGATCACTACCCTGCAGGTGTGCTCAGCTTGAGAGGCCCGTTCATCAAAGCGCACATCGCGGAAATCCTGGGCTTGGTTCGAAACGAGGAGGCGCAGGCCAAAGCGGAACATCCTCTCTCCCGGATTATGGGAATCGACGAAGAAGACGACACCATTGTGATCTCTACCACCGACACGCACCTGCCGCGGCGCATCGGCGAAGCGCTGCACCACGCGTATCACGGTGAACTCAACCTCCGCTACTCAAAGGATCAACAATTCATCCGGGTACTGTGGGTGCGTGACCATGAGCCCGAGAAAGGAACATTACGATGAAAGTCAAAGACGTGATGACGCGCGACGTACAGTCCTGCGGAGCCGACACGAATCTGGCTGAGGCTGCTAAGATGATGTGGGATAGCGACTGCGGGGCGCTGCCGGTGCTCGATCGCGAGGGGAAAGTGATCGGCATGATCACCGATCGCGATATCTGCATGGCTGTGGCTACCAGGCACAAGAGCGCCGCGGAAATTGCGGTGTGGGAAACGATCTCCGGGAAAGTGTACGGCTGCGCTCTATACGATGATATCAAGGATGCTCTCAAAACGATGGAGCGGGAACAGGTGCGACGCCTTCCCGTCGTCAATGGCGATGGGCTTTTCCAAGGCATCCTCTGCATGAACGACATCGTGCTGCATGCCGAGGAAGCAAAAGGCAAGAAGCTGCCGGATCTTTCCTATGAAGACGTGATGAGGACGCTCAAATCGATTTGTGCACACCGAGTCCTGGTCGGAATTTAAGGGGTCTAACCTTTGATTTCGACGGAACGGGGCGGCGATCTCCCTGGAAGACAGACCGCTGATTAGCCGTTAGGGAGGTGCCCATGAGGATCGTGCAAAGGCTCGAGGAGTATCTGGATAATCATCAGGTCCGTTATGAGGTCTTGGCCCATCGGGAGGCTTATACCGCCCCTGAGATTGCCCAGGTGCTGCATGTGCCGGGGAAGGAGTTGGCCAAGGTGGTCATTGTGAAGGTGGATGAGCGGTTCGTGATGGCGGCGCTGCAGGCCAACTGGAAGGTGGACATCGATCGTCTCAAAGAGGTTTTTCGAACGAGCCACGTGCGATTAGCCACCGAACAAGAGTTGGCAGGGCTGTTCCCGGACTGTGACCTTGGCACGATGCCGCCGTTCGGCAATCTCTACGGCATGGACGTGTACGTGGACCAGTCTCTGTCGGCCGACGAGACAATCGTCTGCCAGGCAGGGTCGCATTCCCAGGCGATCAAGATGCGCTACGAAGATTTTGCCGCCCTGGTCCATCCATCTGTGACGGAATTCCACCGGTCGCCGTCGAAGCTGTCCGGTAACTTTGGGTGATCCTACAGGGAAGCCGTCCATCGCGCGGCAATGAGCGGGTAGCCGGATTAGTTCGAGTGGAAGCATTTCGCATACGGTGTCACACCACGCCGCCCGTCCAGTGCCGGTCATTCGCTAGGCGGGATCCTAACGGCTTGAGAGGCCAGTAGCAGGAGTAGAGCTGTGAGAACGAAAAGCCCGATCATAGCGAGCATGCTGACGCTCATGCTCTTAGGCTCTTGGGTTGCCGCACAGGGAGAGGGAGGGAGACCCCGGAACGGGCAAGCAATATACGATGAGTACTGCTTTCGCTGTCACGGTATAAACGGTCAAGGAGACGGTCCCGAGTCAGGCCGTCTTATCGTCCCGCCGGCCAATCTGCAGTCGCCTCGCTCGCGAGCGAAAACCGACTTCGAATTACTGACCATCGTTTCGTATGGGGTAGCCTTCAGCCCAATGCACGGGTTTCGTGGTCGCATGACCGATGATGAGATACTGGAGGTGATCGATTATATTCGGACGATGGCGCCGTTCCTTCCTCTTACCTGACCAAGGCTGTGGACTGCCCAACAGTCTCATGGTGACGATTGCCGTGGTCACGCTAGGTCGGCGAAAACTCCAGAAGAAAGAAGGCCGCTGGCTGAAGCTGATCAGCGGGGTGGTGATGCTGGGCTTAGGGGGAATCCTGATCGCCAAGCCCGAGTGGCTGGCCGGTTAAAGCAGGAAACAAACGGCGAGACGTTCTATTGGGCCGTTTGGCAATCCTTGCGTGAGATCGTGAAGCGGGCCGAGTCCTTCAAGGCAGGCTTCGTCGTCGTCAGCTCGCGCTGGTTGCCCCCAACGACGCGCTTACTCATGGGAAACGTCTTGGACGGTGTATCAAGTATGCTCCCTGTCCCGTCTTAATCACTCAGCAGTAAACTGCGAAGCCCCTTTGAGCTTGTGCCAGTATCCAGCTGAGACCACCGTTGCTCGGTTGGGTTAGCTGGGAAAAACTTGTTCTTCCTCTGCTAGCTCATGAGTTAAGCTCGTGAATGTCTGATGATGGCGTGATACCTATTCGATCCCGCTGCACTGGCTGCTCTTCCGGAGCCTAGAACCCTGTCGCTCGGGCAAAGCTGGGGGCCTTGCTCGTGACGGGAAATGGGGCGGGTCATGAATGCCACTGAAGAGGCCGCTATTCGCCCATGATCACGATTGACGGATCACAATATTCCGGAAGCGGCGCAATCGTCCGACAATCCGTAGCCTTCTCCGCCTTGACCGGACAGTCTATCCATATCGTGAATGCCCGCGCTCGACGCGAGAAGCCAGGGTTGCGTCCTCAGCACATCCGGGTGGTTGAGGCCATCTGCCAACTCGTGGATGGAACGACCGAGGGGCTGCATGAAGGTTCTCGCGAAGTCGTCTTTCGGCCGGGGACAAGCAGGGGCGGGCGTCAGTACTGCTGGGACATCGGCTCAGCCGGATCAACGACCATGCTGGCGCTGGCGGTGCTGCCGGTGTTAGCGTTCGGCTCGGCCCTTTCGTTAGTGGAAATCCGAGGAGGCCTGTTCCAGGATTTTGCCCCCTCCTTCTACCATGTGAAATATGTGATGCTCCCGCTTCTTCGACGGATGGGTCTTGAAACCGAAGTTGATATGGAGCGCCCCGGCTATGTCCCACGAGGAGACGGCAGGCTTCACTTGACCGTGAAGCCCCTCTTTCAAGTTTTGCGGAACATCATCTTAGAGAAACGCGGAGAAGTGAAACGGGTGTGGGGAATCGCGTTAGCCTCCCATCTCGAAGAACGAAAGGTGAGCCATCGGATGGCAGCGGCAGCCAATGGAGTATTCGCCGCAGCGGGATACCAGTCAGACATTGCAGTCCGCTACGACAGCACTTCCCTCCAACCGGGGGCAGCCTTTGCCGCCTTCAGCGATTGTGTGGGAGGAGCTCGGCTTGGGGCGGATCAAGCGGGCGCACTGAGACGACGGGCTGAATCTATCGGGAAATATGTCGCGCGCCAGCTTCTGGATGAGTTGAAAACCGGCGCGACGCTGGACCGCTTCGCCGCGGATCAGATTATTCCTTTCGCCGCGCTGGCAGAGGGAGAGAGTCGGTTTTCGATCCCGATGATCACCGATCATGTCCTCACAAGTGCCTGGCTTGCCAAGATGTTTCTCGGAGCCGAGGTCAGGATTGACGGTCACCGGCTTTCCATCAGCGGCATGGGGTTAGGGCTGGCCCCGGGAAGATCTACATAACCGGGCGTGGCTATTGTGGGATCTGGACAGCCACCGCATTCTGGGCGAGATCGCTCCCGAGGCAGACCTCGCTTCTCTCAAGCCAGACGTGAGCTTTCGCGATCAGCTGGACATCGACTCCATGGACTTCCTGAATTTCGTGATCGCGCTGCACGAAAAGCTGCACCTCGAAATTCCAGAGACCGACTATCCCAAACTGACGACGCTAAATGGATGCATGGAGCATCTGACCACGTCGCGCTAGACTTAGGATTGAGTGATCCGGAACTCTCCAGCGCCGCTCGGAAAGTAGCACGCCATAGAGCAGACTCAGCATGCGATCTGAGACAAAGGAAACTCAGCACATCATTTTGAAGGTTCTCGTCGGGTCACAGGCGCATGGGCTTGCTGGTCCCGAGAGCGATGCCGATTATCGCAGCGTCTTCGTGATCCGCACCGAAGAGATGTTTCGGATCGGCTTCAAGCACCAGGGCACCCGCATGGTGAAGGGACAGGCAGACGAGACCTCGTGGGAGATTGGTCTCTTCCTGTCACTCGCTACGGAAGGCCATCCGCTGATCCTTGAAACATTCTTGGCTCCCATCATCACCACGGATGAGTGGGGGACTGAACTCCGCGCGTTGTTTCCCGCCGTTTGGACCCCTCAGATCGCCCATACAGCCTTTGTCGGCTACGCGCTGAATCAGCGCAAGAAGTTCTTGGAAAAGAAAGACGCACGGCCGGCGAAGTACGCGGTGGCGTATCTGCGAGTGCTGTATAACCTGTGCGAACTCTTAGAGACCGGCAATTTCACGATCCGAATCAGCGAGACACCGATCGGACCGACGATCGCGCGCATCAAGGACGGTACCATCCGAACCGGCGAGGTCATCGACCTGGGAGAAGAGTGGCTCCTCGAAGCCAGTCGGCGCTTAGCCAACTGCCGCCACCTCCCCGACTTGGACCGAGTCAACGAGTTCTTGGTCCGCCTCAGAAAAGCCCTCCTCACATGAAGGTACAAACAAAGAGAGGAGAAGGCTTAGGCCACGGTGTTGATGATCCGCTTCACCAAGTCCCTCTCATCGGCCTCGGTCTGGACCTCACCATTCAGGCGCGCGTCGAGCAACCGGTCCAGAATCTTCCTAAAGATAGGGCCTGGCTTGAGGCCCAGAGCCTTCAGGTCAGTGCCGGTCAGAGTCGGTTTGACATGTTGGTAGATGGTGAGGTGAGCGGCGATCTGGCGTTTCACGGATTCCAATCGGGTCTTCGCTATCAGGAGCAGCAGGGTCTCGTCGGAAAGGCCGACCAACACCCGATAGGTTTCGGCCGGCCGCAAGGGAGGGCGCCTGGCCAGTCGGCGCAGAAGGCTGCTTGACGAATAGCGGCCGACCCTGATCTTTTCGGTATGCCGTTCGGGAAGTCCGAGCCATTTCAAAGCCTCCCTAGCCGCCGTGCCTGGTATCACCTCCATAAGCGCCATGAAATGGACAAGCCAGGCATCCAGCCGACCTGGAGTGGATCCCGAAGACGCACCGGCTGCCTTCACCTTCCGATCCAGCCAATTCAAAGAAGCCAGCTCGTACCAGTTAAGCGCCTCTTGGACTGCCTTGAGGAGGGCATCCAGCCGGGGGGACCATTTCAGAGCCGGATGGATAAAGCGAAGGAGGTCAAGCTCTCCCAAACGAGCCATGATCTTGCGCGGTTCCTCTTCGGAGAGCAGCAGGATGAGCTCATCAGACAACCGAGAGCTAGACAGACGACGGAACAGGTCCATTTTGACCGCACCCTTGATCAGGGCAAGGGTCTCCTTTCCCAGGCGAAACCCGTATCGCTGCTCAAAGCGGACGGCCCGGAACACACGGGTCGGGTCCTCCACGAAACTCAGGCTATGCAGCACCCGGATCGTTTTCTCGTTCAGATCCCGCTGACCGCCAAAAAAATCGATGAGCTCGCCGAAGCGGCTGGCGTTGAGACGGATCGCAAGGGTATTGATCGTGAAGTCGCGCCGATAGAGATCTTTCTTGATGGAGCTCCGCTCAATGGTGGGCAGCGCGGTGGGGTATTCGTAGTATTCAGTGCGGGCGGTGGCGACGTCCAGCTTGAACCCGTTCGGGAAGACGACAATGGCCGTTCCAAAGCGATCATGAATTTTCACCGTACCCTTTGCCGTTCTCGCCAGCGCCCGGGCATAGGCAATGCCGTCTCCTTCGATGACCAGATCCAAATCCAGGTTGGGTCGCCCCAGGAGCAGGTCGCGCACGAAGCCCCCGACCACGAAGGCCGACACCGAGGTTCGTTCGGCCAGGTCGCCCGCCTGCTCCAGCACCTGAAAGACCCGTTCCGGGAGGCGATCTCGCAACAGTGCGCGGAGATTCCTCCGATATGTGAAAGGCGGCGGCTCAGTGCCTTTCGCTCTGGCCCTGGCGGCCATGAGAACGTCGTCGTGGAGCGTGCGAAGGAGGTCGGTCCTGGTGATGACCCCCACCACTCGGTCGTCCTTCAGCACCGGAACGAATCGCTGGTTGCGCTCCAACATACGACCCTCGATTTCGTGGAAGGGGGTCTCCGGAGTGGCGGTATAGGCATCAGTTTGCATGAGATCGAAGACTAGCGTCTTGGCGAACTGGTGGAAGAGCGCTTTCTGGATGGTCTCTCGCGTGATGAGGCCCAGATAACGGTCTCTGGCATCCAGGACGGGGAGGACATTGACCTCATACTTCGTGAGACTGGCTTCGGCCTGGGCGACCGTGAAGGTTTCGTTGATCGTCTTGGCCGGTGCCGTCATCACGTCGCGCGCCAGCAAGGTGGGACGATAGCGCTCGGTCAGCAACCGAGCCAACCGCTCCCTCACCTCGACCAGGGTCTGTCCCTTGACGCTGGCAGAAGCCGCGACGGCATGGCCGCCGCCGCCGAATGCTCGAGCAATCTGCGCGACGTCGATCTCCGGTCGTCGGCTTCGACCGATAATTTCGACTTTCTCCTCCATCGCAATGGCTGCGACGACGGCATCGAGCCCTTCGAGTTCGGCCAGCTTGTGCACGACCCCCGCAAGGTCGCCACGGTACCGATCATAGCTGCTAATGGCCAGGAGGATCTTGCGCCCTTCCAAGTAGTAGGTTTCGCTGGACTGGAGCAAGTCATTCAGCAGCGCAATCTGGTCTGGGTCCAAGTGGCTGCGCAAGATGTCGGAGACCAGGTTCAGATCCGCCCCTGCGCGCAAGAGAAACGCCGCGGCTTCAAGGTCCCGCGGCGTTGTGGAGGCATAAGCCAAAGAGCCGGTCTCTTCGTACAGGCCCAAAGCCAAGACGCTCGCCTCAAACGGCGTCAGGGCGAGCTGCTGCTCCCTGAGACGCTCGATGAGAATCGTGGTGGTTGCGCCGACCAGTTCAATCATTCGAACGTCAGCCCGAAGCGAGGCGACCGCTCCATGATGCTGATCTGAGTCAGGATGGTGATCATAGACATGAACCGAGACAGTGGGGCTGGTGCAGAGATCTTTTAGAGGGCCGAGGCGTTCAGGCTCCTGGGTATCCACCAGCACCAGCCTGGCAACCTGCGACAGGTCAAGCTCCTTCAGCTTCGTCAGTCCGACATCATGGACGGCCAGGAAACTTCGCACATGTTCCTGCGCACCACCCGGAAGGACCAGCGCGGATCCCGGATACAGTTTCCGTGCGGCTATCATCGAGGCCAAGCCGTCGAAGTCCGCATTCAGATGAGTGGTGATGAGATCCATGGCGAGATTCTAACAGGATTCAACTGATGCGGTAAGGCGGTAAGTGGCAATTCCTGAACAAATTAATGGGCGTGAACACTTGGAGTTAATTTCCGATGCGGTATCTGTTGCGCACTCTCCTAATGTGGCGCCCGCCCCCATGTGGACACCGGGCCTACCGACTAGCCGGGATCCCTCCGGCAACCCAGTAAGTCCCCGCCTGACTGGTTGCCCCGCACCACCCATTCATCAGGCTCGCATTGGCGGCCGTGCCTCCTACTGGCACCGAGATGGCGGTGCGTCCTTCGGACCCTGATCCCGCTCTTGGCGTAGGAGCGGCGCCCTCTTGCACGCTGGCTGCATGAGGGCAGGTCAAACTGCATCGGGCTGCCGACCGTCTTCACTGGCGTTCCATCACCTCCTGCTTAATTGGTAACCATTGTCCCCTCTGGGTCAACCGCGTCACGCGGATAACCGATATGAAGCCGCCACCTGGTCACAATGGTTTTGGCAATTCACCGCTTTGCATGACCTGTAGCATTTGGCAACAGACCCTCTTCTTTGTGCTGTCCTGAAACGCCTCACAGCACCACCATTCCATGTAATTTTATTTGCGACTCTGTTTTGTAAGTCCTTGTTGCCTCGTAGATTTTGCGAGGACCATTGTCCTTTCCTTTCTGGCATTTCCCATGCACTCTTGTCAGTCTGCCGGGGTTAAGGCAGTCGGAGGCCACACGAAAGGGAACAGCATGGCCCAGGTAGCGACAGTGACCGAGCGAATTCTTGAAGCCATTGCCCAATCGCCCGGTTGTCGGATTGAGGATGTGGCGTGTGCATGCCCGGACCTCTCATGGGATCAGGTCTTTCTCGAAGTCGATCGCTTGAGCCGGAGAGGAGAGGTGCTCTTGAGACTTGAAGGGAGGGGAATCTACACCCTCAGGCTACCTGCCATATAAATGCGACTGCCCGCCGACGGCAGGAACCGCAGGTGCCGGATCACGATCGTATTACCAAGCAATGAGGTTATGACCAAGGAGGAAGAGCCGATGAGAACGGAACCTAAAATGGCCAAAGCCAAGCAGGTCGGCCCAGGCCGTTGCGACCGGTGCGGATGCCTCATGGTCTTAGTCCGGTTGTGTGACCACCTGGGTAACAGCGAACCGCTCCGTCGTGTGGGATGGCGATGCCTCATCTGCGACAGGATCGTAGACCTGCACAGCATAGTGATCCGTCACGAGCCACAGCCTTATACCACCCCCCACCGATGGCACCAGAGACAGGGGTTGCAGGTACGGCATGTGTAACGCACACATGGAAGAACGGCAGTACTCAACCAGATTAACCAAAAGGGAGGAAAGGAGGTAGGAGCCATGAACGCACTCACACGTTGGGATCCGTTTAGGGAACTTGAGGATCTGCAGAGCCGGCTGTCCACGTTGTTCGGCCGAGCGCCGATCCGCAAGAACGGGGACAAGGAGGTCATGACGGTGGCCGAGTGGGCCCCGCTGGTGGACATCACGGA
>CAYJUP010000023.1:2531-15194 GCA_964373365.1 uncultured Nitrospiraceae bacterium | reverse complement strand
GGAACAGTCCGATCGGGGTCTTTGTTGCCGCTTCCTGTGCCTTAATTTTTCGAGTCTGTTTGCCGTCTTACTCGGAGGACAGATATCTCACTATCTCTCGCCCCGCCCTCTCGAAATAGTGGCCGGTATCAGTTTTATTTTGATTGGGATATGGATTTTGGTGGGCGTGGGTAGATAACCTCGCGTACTCACCTAGCTACCTGATGATTGGATTAGTCTGGCTTCATATTTTGGCCGCCGTCGCCTGGATCGGAGGCATGCTATTCTTGTCGCTCATTCTGGTGCCCGTCTTCAAGCGCGAGGGCTTTGCGGGCGAGCGACGAGTCCTGTTCCAAACGCTCGCAGTTCGATTCCGGATGGTGGTCTGGGTTTCGATCACGGTACTCGTGACCACAGGCTCTCTTCTGTTGACTGCCAGGGTCGGGTCACTGGCGGAACCAGGAAGCTGGCCGTTGGTGCTCAAGCTGAAGCTGGTACTGGTGGTGCTTCTGATCGCGCTGACGGCGGCTCATGATTTCTGGATCGGGCCGTTGGTGGGTCGGCTGTTGCGAGCCTCGCCGGCGAACCGAGGCGCAACCGAGCAGATGCTGGTTCGCCTCTCGCCCTGGATTGCCCGCCTTGGACTAGTGTTGGCTCTGATCATCTTACTCCTGGCCGTGGCGGTCGCTCGGACGTAGAGGGAAAGGGGATCGTCTGTGACTTCTAGATTGATATCAGGATGGATAGGGTTCTTAGCGCCGATGTTGGCATTCATGTGGTTCTTAGAATTGGGCGGTGCGGAACAGGGCCAATTTGGAACCCCGAAGGGCGACGAGGGCACACGCATCTTTAAGGCCACAGAACATCCGAACTACAGCGGGGAGTTCCATCTCGTGGGACAGAAGGGCACACTGGTCGGGTCCATACAGGACAAGTCTCCGTGGGACCACTTGGATTACGCAGGCAAGCACCTGATTCCTGTGCCTGGATCAATTGAGATCAGCGTGAACGAAGAATCCAACACAGGGCTTGTCATGGCCCAGTTTGCCGAAGGCGCCGATCAGTACCGGATCGTCTTCGATCAGTTTGCTGCTGCACAGCCCTTCCAGGATGGCGGAATTGCGACACGGGTCTACGAACACGGGGACTCAGGCAATGGAGACCCGCTCTACCCGAAGACCTGGCTGTATCTGGCTGGATGGGGGACGGCCAATGTGTTCAAGAATGGCGAGATGCTGTACAAAGATTATTCGGCCCACTTCATGGTAATGGAACGGTCCCGTGATCCCGAAACACAAGAAGTGCGCTACCCGATGAAGCGGACACTCCCCGGAGGGGAGACCGACCCCGCAGGAATTGAAATCGACCTCTGGGTTCGTTCAAAAGAAACCAACAACAAGAACTTTCCACCTTTTGAGACTTTCGTCCATCTGTATTGGGAGGAAGTGACGTGGCGGTAGTCCGCCTCTCGCCCTGGATCGCCCGCCTGGGGCTTATCGTCGCCCTGGCTATCCTCTTGGCAGCCGTCGCGCTCGCGCGGATGTGAACACCCAACTTGTTTCCCCTTCGGACGACCTTGTAGCCTTCCGCTACACCGCGCGTCCATGTCACTGTAGCAGGATTCCTCCGTATTCTTTGTTCCCACTCGCCAAGCCAGGATAACCTCTCGATTTTACAAAACAAACTCGTCACGTTGTACTTCGTTTAAAATGGTCCTGCCCTTGCTTAAGTTAAGTTCTGACTAGCCACATGCTGAGCCTGAAGCATCCGACCTAAATGCCATGAAGCTCACGATCACATACCGGGGCGGAACTCGGTTCGATGTCTCGAACGGAACACACACACTCGTGACCGACCAACCGACCGAAGACGGCGGAAACAATGCCGGCATGAGCCCGGTGGAACTCTTCGTCGGGTCGCTCGCAAGCTGCGTTGGCTATTTCGTGGGTCGGTACTGTGCGCGGCATCAGATCCCGACCAAGGGCTTCACGATCGACGTTGGCTGGTCGATGGCCGAACAACCCCATCGGGTGGGGGCGGTGGAGCTCGCGCTTCATCTCCCGACAGAACTCACGCCGTCTCAGCAAGAGAAGCTGCTGAAGGTCGCCCACGGTTGCACCGTACACCAGTCGCTCACGGTGCCTCCCCAGGTGGAGATCCGCCTGGCGTCGCAAGGCGTCCAGGCCGGCACCCGTTGACAGACAGGAATGGAAGATGCCCAGCCCGCAACCGGGCGTGCTCGCCCCGGGGAACGCCCACGCGTACTTCCTGACCCTCACGGTGCCAGGCCACGCCACGCGCGGGGAGTTGATCGAGGCGATCCAGGATGTGCAGCCAGCCGCACGAGCCCTCGCCGCCCGTGCAAAGACGTCGAGACTCGTGTGCACGCTCGGGATCGGGTCCGGTCTCTGGAATCGGCTCTCGCCGGCCAGCCGCCCGGCCGGGCTGCGGCCGTTCCGGGCCGTGGAGGTGGAGGGACGGGTGGCTCCCGCCACCGGCGGTGATCTGTTCGTGCACATCGTCTCCGGGCGCCACGACCTCAACTTCGAATTGGCCACGAGGCTGGCGCAGCGACTGAGGACGCTCGCGGCGCTCACCGAGGAGGTCCACGGCTTCCGGTATCTCGACTCGCGGGACTTCACCGGCTTCATTGACGGGACCGAGAACCCCAGGGGCAAAGCACGGGCGGCCGCCGCTCTGATCGGAGACGAGGACCAGCCCTTCGCGGGCGGCAGCTACATCGCGGTCCAGCGCTACGTCCATGACCTGGACGCGTGGCGACGACTGAGCGATCGTGAGCAGGAGCAGATCATCGGCCGGACCAAGCGGAGCAGCGTCGAGCTCCCGAGAGCCAGGAAGCCGGCGACGGCCCACATCAGCCGCGTCGTGATCGAGCGGGACGGGGAGGAGTTGCAGATTCTGCGGCAGAGTTATCCGTGGGGATCGACCTGTGAAGCGGGGCTCTACTTCGTCGCCTATACGAAGTCCCTTGACGTGTTCGACCTGATGCTGGCTCGGATGATGGGAGCGGCAGGCGACGGGCTGCACGATCGCCTGCTGGAGTTCACGCGCCCCGTCACGGGCGCGACGTTCTTCGCGCCCTCCCTGCAGATGCTCAACGCCCTGCGACCATGATCGGAGAGAAGAAATGGTCCCCGCTCGTACTCTGTTGCTTGCTTTTGGTCTGACGGTTACCGCCTCGGGTCTCCTCCTGGCGGCCGAACGACACCCCATGACGCCGCGGGTGCCTGCCGACAAGCTGGCGGAAGCCCGCGCGTTGACCAGCCCGCTGCCGGATTCGCCGGGAACCATCGAGAAGGGCAAGGCGCTCTACAACGGGAAAGGAACATGCTTCAACTGCCATGGCAAGGACGGTATGGGCAACGGTCCAGCCGCGGTCGGACTCGATCACTCACCGCGCAACTTTCACCATCACGGGTTATGGCGGCACCGGACAGAGGGCGAGATTCTCTGGGTGATCAAGCATGGCTCGCCGGGAACGGCCATGATCGGCTTCGGGACTCAGCTGACGGACGAGTAAATCTGGGCGATCGTGCACTACCTGCGCGGCTTCGCCGGCGACCGTGGCCCGCGAGAGGGGATGGGCCCTCGCGGTCGAATGGGGGGGAGGCACAGGGCGAATGAGGAGTGTTGCGCTTCCCCGGCCCCTTGACCTCGCTCATCGCGGAGTTACCTGCAAGGTGTCATGACACCGCGTGAGCTCTCCCATGATGAAAAGAAAGCCGCGGAAGCGGCCTTCACGGGGCGTCCGTTCGACCCCCAGTGGTCTCCGTCCGCCCGGGCCGTGTACGACGGCATTGTGAAGGCGTTGCCGGCGCCCTGCGTCTCGGATCAGCCTCCCGCGACCGATCAGGCCGGACCCATTGCAGCGCCAGCCGACGAGCCTCCCGCGCGCGAGCTCCCGGCCCCCGGTGTCGCAGAGCAATCGCAGCCGAAGGCGGAGTCCGACCGGACACTCGACGTGCCGCAACGGCAGAGCATCAGCCGCGACGAAGCGATTCAGAGCGGGTATCTGATCGACGTTTCTCCCGCCGCCCATGCGATGGGGTTGGACGTGCCGGTCGGCATCACGCGGCCCTTGTGGGAGGCCGGCATTACCGTGGCCGATCGCATCCCGGATGAGCATCAGGCCGCGCGCGTGCGGGACGTGCTGATGGCGCTCCGACTCCATCTGGCGTCTTCGCGGGCGCTGCCGCCGTTGTTCGTCTTCCACGCGCTGCTGTCGTTTCCAACGGAATCGGCGCCGCAACTCTGCTCCCTGTGCGCCGTGGCGCACAAGGACGCTGTCGCGCCGTTTTCGCTCACCTTGCTGCTGCCCGGCGAAGTGACGTCCATCGCATTGCCCCATTCAGAGAATTGATCCGCCGCGCCGGCTGCCGTCGGCTGTAACGGCACTGCCTTTGCTTTTGTACCCTCGTCGCGAAAGGAGCGGGATGTGAAGAAGGGCATGCTCGTCGTCGCAGTGATGCTGGCGGCAGGCCTCCTGGCTGGAGCAGGCTGCACCGGGCGGGCCACGAGGCATGACGCTGGCCACGCGGCCGCGGTCGAAATCCCCGACACAAGGACACAGCTTCCGCTGCCCGCGCAGGCCGGGAAGGAGCATCGGACGGTCATGCTGCAGCATCTGGAGACGGTGCAAGCGATCGTCGCCGCGCTGGCGGGGGAGAACTTTAATCTGGCGAAGGGGCTGACGGAGGCCCATCTCGGCTTCTTCCAGCACCGGCAGGCGATGGCGCGGCAGCAGCCGGAGAATTTTCCGCCAGCCTACCACGACCTGGCCATGGCCCATCATGAAGCTGCCGAAGAGCTGGCGAAGGTGATGCCGTCACGGGATCTGAAACAGATCCTGCCGCGGCTGAACAGCGTGCTCAAGGCCTGTGTCGCGTGTCACCTGGAGTACAAAATTGAGGAGCGCGGGGCACGGTAGCCGGGGTATGCGGGAGCGATCCGTATGGAACGTCGCGACTGTGGTCGGACTCAATCGCCGGGCGAGACCGGCTCCACTCTGATTCGTGCATCCACGATGCGGCAGCCCTGACCAGGGGGAAGGGCAAAAATGGGGTTCAGGTCGAGTTCGCTGATCTCCGGGATCTCTTCGACCAGCCGGGAGACGCGGAGGAGCACCTCTTGTATGGCCTCGACGTC
Source organism: uncultured Nitrospiraceae bacterium (assembly GCA_964373365.1). Lineage (GTDB taxonomy): Bacteria > Nitrospirota > Nitrospiria > Nitrospirales > Nitrospiraceae > CAYJUP01. The sequence goes on along the minus strand of CAYJUP010000023.1, from coordinate 10,049 downwards.
GGCCGGCTGATGGCCTCGGTACCCTTCAAGCAACTGGTAGCCCTTGATCTCCCGCACCATCTCGGCGGCGTCGCGATCGGTGAGCGGCGTGACACGGAAGCGCACGTCTCCGAGAATTTCGACGTGGATGCCGCCAAGGCCAAAAGCAATGAGAGGACCAAACAGCGGGTCGTGCGTGACCCCGACCATCACTTCTACTCCGCCGGAGACCATCGGCTGCACCAGCACGCCTTCCATCGCGTCCAGGTTGTTATCCTGCGCCATGCGATCCCGAATCTCTCGAAAGGCCTGACGGACCGCGCTCTCTTCCTTTAGAGAGAGGCGGACCCCGCCGATCTCCGTTTTATGAACGAGGCGATGTGAGGTCAATTTGACGGCGACCGGAAATCCGACGCGTCGGGCCAGTTCCATCGCGTCATCCTCCGTCTGCGCGACTCCGCCTAGCTGAACGGGGAGGCCCATCGCTGTGAGTACGATCCGAGTCTCTTCTGCGGTCAGCCACCCAGCGCCTCGTTGCGAAAGGGCTTTGGCGCAGATTTCTCGCGCCAGCGGCAGATCGAGATCCTGAAAGTCCGGGATCAGCCCCAGTGGTTGTGTGCGCCATTCGGCATAGGCGGCAGCCCGGCTCAACACGCGCGCCGGAATTTCAGGCAAGGGATAGGTGGGGATGGTCTCATTCGTCAGCGCGAGGGAGCGATCCCTGTCCCCTTCCGCCATCCAACAGGCCAGCACCGGTTTCCCTTTTCCTCTGGCTGCCCGCCCGGCGGCGATCCCTGCAAGAATGCCCTCCGCGGTCGGAGCCGTATCGACCTCGCTGACGGAAATATAGAGCACAATCAACGCATCCACCTCGTCAGCCGCTAAGATCGTTTCGATGGCCTTCCGGTACTGGTCTGGCGTCGCTGAAGCGATGAGATCGACCGGATTCTTCACGGCAGCGGCGGCCGGCAAGAAGGCTGCCAGGCGCGCTCTCGTTTCTTCCGACAGGTCTGGAATCACTAGACCGCCCGCCTCGCAGGCGTCGGTGCAGAGGACAGCAGGTCCTCCCGCGTTCGTCACGATCGCGACCCGCCGCCCCGTAGGCAAGGGCTGGTTGGCCAGGCCGGCCGCGAGCGCGAACATCTCCTCGAGGGTTTCGGCGCGGATGACCCCGGTCTGACGAAACAGAGCCTCCACTGCCACGTCGCTTGCCGCGAGGGCCGCGGTATGAGAGCCGGCTGCTCGGCGTCCTGACTGAGTTCGGCCGGCTTTTACGGCCACAATGGGTTTGCGGCGACTGACCCGGCGGGCGATGCGCGCAAATCGCCGAGGGTTTCCGAAGGATTCGAGGTAGAGGAGGATCACATCGGTGTTGGGATCCTCTTCCCAGTATTGGAGCAGATCATTCCCCGACACGTCCGCTTTGTTTCCGACGCTGACAAACGTCGAAATCCCCATCTGGAGTCGGCGAGCTGCGGCGAGGATGGCCAGGCCGAGCGCGCCGCTCTGGGAAGACATGGCCACCCGACCCGACGGAGGAAAGACGGGCGTAAAGGTGGCGTTGAGCCGCACTGAGGGGTCGGCGTTCACCAACCCAAAACAGTTCGGACCGACCAGGCGCATGCCATGCTGGCGGACCTTCTCGACGAGTCGCTTCTGCAGCTCACGACCCTCAGCACTGGCTTCTGCAAAGCCGGCTGAAATCACAATAACTGCCCGCACGCCATGGGCTGCGCACTGATCCACGGAGGCGAGCACGGCGGCGCGCGGTACGGCGATGATGGCCAGGTCAACCGGCCCTGGCACGTCACCCACTGATGGATAGGCTCGAAGCCCCGCGACCTCCGTAGCCTTCGGGTTGACCGGGTAGATGGGGCCCTGGAACCGGTTGGTGACCAGCGCCTGAACAAGCCTGTTCCCGATACGTGCAGGATCACGGGAAGCGCCTAGGACCGCCACCGCCCGCGGCTGGAATAGGGGGCGCAGCGAAGCCGTGGTGGCGATCCGGTCCCGCACTTCCGAACGGGTCACACTGGTTTCGGTCGGGATAACCGAGAGCTCCACCTCCATGTCGTCGCCCTCGAAGGTTTCGCGGACGGCATAGCCCGACTCCCGAAATACTTCCCGCATGGCGAGGTTGTCTGCGTGGGTGACGGCCCAGAGCCGAGTAAAGCCGTGGCGGATTGCCAGCAGCGCCAATCGTTCTAGCAGCAGGGTGCCCAGCCCCTTCCCATGAAAGGCGTCGTCCACCGCCATGGCTACCTCGGCTGTGTGCTCGTCCTTGGCCCAGTACGATCCAGCCGCGATGATCCGAAGCGCGCCTCCCCACACCCGCAGCACGATCAGCGTCAGCTTGGAACGGGGATCGGACGAGTCGCACAGAGAATCGATCACTGCCGCAGGCGGGGCAGACTCGGAAAAGAAGCGGTGTCGTTTAGACTCAGGTGAGAGGCGGTCCACGAAGGTTTGCAGAGCATCCCGATCATCCGGCTGGGCGATGCGGATCGTGGCCGTGGTCCCGTCCCGGAGGATAAGGTATCCGGATTGGGCTCGGTCCTCCGAAAGCGGCGGTATATATGATGGTTGCACGTGCGTCACAGCCACGTTCTCTTTTCTCCTAAAGGGCTATCGTTTCTCGCCACTCGGGCATGGACGCTTTGATCCCGTATCGCTTCTCGAGCTCAGCGGCCAGCACCGTCATTTTCTCCGGCTCCCCGTGTACGAGGAACGTCTTAGGCTTCGATTTCCTGAATCCGCCGACCCAGTCCAGGAGACCGGCCTGATCGGCGTGGGCCGAAAGACCGTTGATGGTGTGGATCCGAACTTTGACCGGCAGTGTTCTGCCGATGACCCGCACAGGCGTGGCCCCGTCCACGAGCCGACGACCGAACGTGCCGGCCACCTGGTATCCCGTAAAGATCACGCATGAGTGGGGGTCGTCGAGGTGTCGGGCGAGATGCTCCTGGATCCGGCCGCCCTCGCACATGCCGCTGCCGGCCAGGATGATGGCGCCGTGCACGCGCGCAATGCTCCGCGATGCCGCGAGGGTCTCGGTGAACATCACGCGCGGGGCCCGGACATTGGTCGGCGGATGTCGGACAAGCCGGCTCGCCTCCTCATCGAACGCCTCCAAATGTCGTCCGTACACCTCCGCCGCTCGGATAGCCATCGGGCTGTCCAGGAACACGCGCGGCCGGTCCAGGATGCCCTTCAGAGTGAGCTGATTGATGACGTACAGCACATCTTGACTCCGGCCGATCGCGTACACCGGCATGAGTACCGATCCGCCTAACGCCAGTGTTTCGGCGATGACCCGGCCCATTTCGGCAATCGTCTCCGCCATGCTCTTGTGATTCCGGTCGCCGTAGGTGGACTCGAGCACCAGCACGTCGGCCTCGTCGATGACGACGGGATCACGGACGATCGGCTTGCCGCGCTGTCCCAGATCCCCCGAAAAGACAAGTTTGCGGTCCTTCTCTCCCTCTCGTACCCAGAGTTCCACGATAGCAGAGCCCAGGATATGCCCGGCATCGGCGAACCGGACGCGACACGACGGAGACAGAGGAATGACGGTGCCGTAGGAGTGCCCTTCGCAGCGTGAGAGCGTGTTCTCGACATCCATCTGGGTATACAGCGGTGTCACTTCCTCGTGGAGGGAGCGCGACCGTGTGTGAGCACGGCCTGTCTGCTGGAGCCGCACCACGTCATCCCACAGCACCGGCAGCAAATCCTTCGTGATCCCGGTGGTGAGGACACGGCCCCGGAATCCCTGCGCCATGAGCCTCGGCGCAAGCCCGGTGTGATCCAAATGCGCGTGTGTGAGCACGACCGCGTCCAAGGCGGACGGATCGAACGGGAACGGGAGTCGGTTTCTGGCCGTCATCTCGGCCGAGCCCTGCACCAATCCGCAATCCACCAGCACGCGGGTCGTCCCGTCCTGCACCAGAAAACTTGAGCCGGTGACTGATCGGGTCGCACCGAGGAATTGAAGCGTCGCCAACGTGGATTCCTTAGGCCTACAGAGCAGGGTTGAACGGAGCGAGCGTCCGAATGTAGCTGATCACTTCCAATATCTCCTCGTCGGTCAAGCGGCCGCGCCACCCGTGCATGGGACTAAACGCAACCCCATACGCAATGATGGTCAACAGGTCGAAGTCGGTTTTCGACCGTGAACGCAGCGACTGAAAGTTCGCCGGCGGAACGAGTTGGATTCTGGCATCAGGGCCGTCCCCCTGACCGGTCATGCCGTGGCAGCGGAAGCAGTACTCATCGTAGATCGGTTGCCCTCTCATAGGTCTGCCTTGCTCACCCCGTGCGGTAACCCAGGCACAGCATAGGATGACCGTCAGGGCACCCACCACAATTGCGCTGTTCTGTGTCATAGGTCTTCTCCCTTGCCTGCCTCCCAGGAGTTCAGGCCCCCCGTCTAGCGAACGACGAGTACCGGGCAGGCGGCGCGGTGTGACACCGAGTGCGAGACGCTTCCGAGTAAAAACCGATCCAGCCTCTTGCGTCCGTGGGAACCGACAACCAAGAGGTCGAACCCCACAGCCTCCCGCGCGATCGTCTCCACGGGATCTCCCTTCAGCGCCCGACCTGTCGCTGTGTAGTGCGTTCCGTTCAGCTCGGTCACCACGACGTTCACAAGCTCTTGTGACGATTTCAACACAGCCTCGCCCCAGAGTTCAAACGCCGGAATGACAGTCGGATCTCCATAATGAGGTGTGGGGACGACGCTCATCACTGAGAGCTCGACCGGTTTGTTGAAGGGATGCGTGTGGAGCCATGCCCGCAGTCGTTCCGAGTCTTCGGGGCCCTCAACGGCGAGGAGCACGCGACGCAGATCGCCGAGAGAACCTTTGACGACGAGCGTGGAACAGGTGGCATGCGTGAGGACGCGGTGAGAGACACTGCCCATCACCAGCTCGGCGACACGGCCTCTCCCGCGAGCTCCTACCACCACCAGATCGGCCGCTGCCGATCGGGCGGCGTCCAGGATCACGCTGGCTGGAGTGCCGATTTCGCAGACTCGCCTGACCGACTCCACATGGGGTGGCACGAGGGCGGAGGTCCGGTCGAGGAGATGCTGCCCGGCGTCGAGCATCCCTCGACGAAACTCGGCGTAGCCTCGTACGTCCATGACCTGAGCCACGGTGGGAGACTCCAGGAGGCCGAGATCCACCGCATGCACCAGGGTGAGTTCCTTCGGCGTATAAAGGAGGCTCACCTCCTGCACGGCGATGAAAGCCTGCTCCGACCAATCCACGGCTACGACGATCCGCATGCCGCAACTCCCTTACGAAACCATCAACCAGACTTTGCCTCACCGGCCCCGAGTCCGATGCTTAAGCCGTGGGCACCTCCAGCAGGTACAATTCCCCTTTCATCTGCGGGTGCAGGTCACAGCGGAAGGTGTAGCTCCCGGTGCGTTCCGCCGTGAATCGAATCACCAGAGTCTTGCCCGGGTCCACGTAGAAGCCTTCCACTCCCTTTCCGTAGGCGGCAATTCCTTCGCCTTCTCCGTGCAGCAGGAGCCCAGCCATCATCGGAGAAGTGAATCCATGCCGAACGATGTCCTGGTTGCGGAGGACGAGGGCTGTGGAAGTGTGCAGCCGGACCGGGGTAGGCTGGGTCAGCATGAACGTGTAGTCTCGGATAATGATCTCAATGCGCTGTTCCTGGGCGGTCAGGGTTTCAGATTGGGCATCTATGCCGAAAAAGGTCAGCACGACGGAGATGAACACCAGGTGAAGAGAAAACGAGAACGCCTTGCGGGAACGAGTCCACTTCTTCATGACGCTCCTTTCCCAGGTGACGTGTTAACGCAGCGCATTGAGGTCCTCGTAATGAAGGCCCATCGTCTTTTTCAGAGCCTCCCTGAGCTCCTCTCCTTTGAGCAGCCGATTGGAGATTTTGCGGAGGCGTGCGGCAAGGCCTGCATCGCCCAGGGTCCCCTCAGCCCATCGGACGAAGTCCTGGCGGCGATCGTGATATTCCAAACTCTCAATCGGCAGGGCCGGAATGAGATGCAAGAACTCGTATAGGCTGGCTGCTTCTGCCCCCACACCTCCCTGTGCATCCCGAAACCAGAATCGCTTGCCCGGCGGAAGCGGGGTATCCAAATACTTGTACAGGTGCCGAATGTGCGGGATTCGGCGGATGGCCGGTCGTAACCGGACGACCTGGCCGCCGCAGAGAAGGACGCAACCCGCCTGGATGTTTCCCATGTTCGCCTGGTCCAGCCCGCAGTCTCCACAGTGCTCGCGCACCCCGCGGATCGCGTCCAGGTCGGTCAGGCGGGTCAGCAGACAGTGATGGATGAGGCGAAGCACCGCCGGATCCAGCCGGTCAGGCCGGTAGGACACGAAGGCCCAGCCACCTTCCTCCAGCAGAGGGAGCAGAGCAGTCGTGACTTCGGCTCCATCGAACAGGAACTGTTGGGCTTCATCCAGCACGATCCAGTGCGGTCGGTACTTTCGCTCCCGAACCGGACGGATGGCACGCATCAGCTCAGCTACATAGCCGCTGCGTAGGGCCACCGGGTACCGGCTGAGATCCAGCACTGCCGAGACGCGTCCTGCATCCAGCAATGACACTACCGCTGACGGCGAGGGCAGAGATGAGCGGTCCCCCTCCAAAGCCACGAATCGCGGCAATGCCCGCAATCCGCGAAAATCCCCTTCCGGGTCCACGAGCAGCACCTGGTACTCCTCGTGGTGAAGTCCTTCGGCCAACAGGCCAACCATCCAGGACTTGCCGGTGCCTGAGTCCCCGAAAGCGCCAAGGTTCCGTCCAACCAAACGGGCGGCCGGAAGAGTCACCATGCGGCCGGATTCCTCCTGCCCCAGTGAAATCTGCCGTTCACGCCGGAGAGGCACGTCCAGAAATTGGCCAGCCAAGGGGTAGCGTTCCAGGATCTCAAGCACACCCTGGGGTCCTGGCGCGGCAGCGACTAGGTCGGCCATTTCTCGGACAGCAGGTACCGCATCGCTCACCGCGACCGCGACCTCAGACATGGTCAGCATCGAGAGATCATTTTCCGCATCCCCAAAGCTGGCCAGATTGCGAGCCGAGAAACCGCAGAGCGCGAGGAGGCGCTCAAGCCCGGCCCCTTTTGCTGCTCCAGGCGGGATGACCATGACGGCACCCTTGTTATATTCGACCGACGCACCGCCTCCATGACTACTGAGTACCTGCCACACTGCCTGATCGTGGGGTGCCCATGTGGCTGCAATGGCCAACCCTCGCTCGAACGGAATGGCAGCCTCTTCCAATGCCTTTAAAAGACGAGGATCAAGCTGACCAAATGGGAGATAAATCTCGCCGCTGGCAGGGTGCGAGAGCACGGCGCCGTTTTCCCAAACGATACCGGTGAACAACTCCCCGAAGTGGCCCAGCGAGACCGTGTCGAAGCGCCGGCCTGTGACAAGAAACAAAGCATACCCCCTGGCCCGGCATTGCTCCAATGCGCGCTCCAGCTCGGGAGGCACGACGCCATCCACGGCAAGGGTCCCGTCGAAATCAAAAGCCATAACGCGG